>JBDUAP010000111.1:0-7932 GCA_040004585.1 Sporichthyaceae bacterium | reverse complement strand
GATGATGTCGAGCCCGTCTGCCATCACCTCCGCCGAGGCACCGCCGCCGATGTCGAGGAAGTTGGCCGGTTTCACGCCGCCGAACTCCTCGCCCGCGTAGGCCACCACGTCCAGCGTGCTCATCACGAGTCCCGCGCCGTTGCCGATGACACCGACCTGGCCGTCGAGCTTCACGTAGTTGAGGCCCTTCGCCTTGGCCTTGGCCTCCAGCGGGTCGGCGGCGTGCTCGTCGTGCAGCTCGGCGTGCTCGGGGTGGCGGAAGTCGGCGTTCTCGTCCAGCGTCACCTTGCCGTCCAGGGCGATGACGCGCCCGTCGCCGGTCTTCACCAGCGGGTTGACCTCGACGAGAGTCGCGTCCTCCTTGACGAAGACATCCCAGAGCTTCAGGGCCACCTCGGCCACCTGGTCGGCGATCTCGTCGGGGAAGCCGCCCTTCTCGACGATCTCGCGGGCCTTGGCGTCGTCGACGCCGGTGAGGGCATCGATCGGCACCCGAGCCAGCGCCTCGGGCTTCTCGACGGCGAGCGTCTCGATCTCGACGCCGCCCTCCCGGGAGGCCATCGCGAGGAATGTGCGGTTGGCCCGGTCGAGCAGGATCGAGAAGTAGTACTCCTCCGCAATGTCGGCCGCTGGCGCCAGCATCACCCGGTGCACGGTGTGGCCCTTGATGTCCATGCCGAGGATCTGGCTGGCCTTCGCCTCGGCGTCAGCCGGGTCGTCGGCGAGCTTCACGCCGCCGGCCTTGCCGCGGCCGCCGGTCTTGACCTGCGCCTTGACGACCACCCGGCCACCGCCGAGCCGCTCCGCGGCCGCCCGGGCCTCCTCGGGAGTCTCGGCGACAGCGCCGTCCAGGACCGGCACGCCATGGGCGGCGAACACGTTTCTCGCCTGGTACTCGAACAGGTCCACCGGGCTCTCCGTCCATGGTGCGGCTGGTGAAGCTGGTGTGCTTCGGGGGCTGGCGCGACTGTAGCCAACGCGCTGCAAGCGTGACCTTCCCGGTTTGTCTGCGTTTACCCGGGGGTAACCCCTGGTCGCCTCAGGAGGCCTCCGTGCGCCATGCCCGTCTTGCCCTGCCCGCGGTACTCACCGCCACCGTGCTGAGTCTCGCCGGGCTGCTCGCCGCCCCCAGCGCGTCCGCCGCCGACCCGACCATCACGTCGACCGAGCTGCAGTTCGAGGTCACGGTCGGCCCGGCCAACGACAAGACCTGCCTCGTCGACGCCGACATCCACGTGCCGTCCACCGCGACGGTCGCCGCCCCGGCGCCGGCGATCCTGACGACCAACGGGTTCGGCGGCTCCAAGGACGACCAGGACGGTACTGGGCAGGCGTTCGGCCGCGAGGGCTACGTCACGCTCTCCTACACCGGCCTGGGCTTCCCGGACAGCGGCTGCAAGATCACCCTCGACGACCCCGACTTCGACGGCAAGGCCGCCAAGCAGCTGGTCGACTTCCTCGGCGGCACCAAGACGGACAAGGCCGGCCACAACGTCGACTTCTACGCCGAGGTCGCGCAGGACGCACCGGGAGATCCGAAGGTCGGCATGATCGGCGGCTCGTACGGCGGGCAGGTCCAGTTCGCGGCGGCCGGACTCGACCACCGGATCGACGCACTGATCCCGATCATCACCTGGAACGACCTGTCCTACTCGCTGGCGCCGAACAACACCAGCTTCGATCACGGCGTCACTTACACAACGCCAGGCGTGCACAAGCGGCAGTGGACGTCGCTGTTCTTCGGCGTCGGCATCACCGATGGCATCCAGGGCAGCGCCATCGACCCGAGCCGCAACGTCGGCTGCCCGAACTTCTCCGACCAGGCCTGCCTGTCCAAGGCCCAGCTCGACGCGCGTGGCTGGCCCGACCAGGCGACCCTCGACATGGCGCGGCACGCCAGCGTCACGTCGTACATGAGTTGACGTCATCGCGCCGACCCTGCTGGTGCAGGGACAGAAGGACACGCTGTTCAACCTGCAGGAGGCGGCGGCGACCTACCGCGGGATGCAGGAGCAGGGCACCGAGGTCAAGATGATCTGGCAGTCGTGGGGCCACAGCCTCGGCGGCAACCCGGTCCCCGGCGAGCTTGACCTCGACGGCACGTCCAACCTGCGCAGCACCTACCTCGGCGGCCGCTTCCTGGACTGGTTCAACCGGTATGTGAAGGACGACGCGGCGGTGACGACCGGGCCGGAGTTCACCTACTTCCGCGACTGGGTCACCTACTCCGGCATCGCGACGCCGGCCTACGGCACGTCCGGCGCTTACCCCGTCGGCGCGCGCCTCCCGCTCTACCTGTCCGCTGACACGCTTGTCACCAAGAAGTCGGCGGTGAAGGCCGGCTCGCAGTCCTACACGAACGCCCCAGGCGGCGTCGGGACGAGCTACTCCGAGACGTCCTCCCAAGGTGGAAACGACACCGACCCGCTGCCGCCCAGTGACACACCTGGAACGTTCGCCAAGTGGACGTCGAAGCCGCTCAGTGCCGCGACCGTGACGGTCGGGATGCCGACGTTGGACGTCAAGCTCACCTCACCGGTCGCAGCGGCGTCGCAGGCGGCCGGGCCGGACGGGCAGCTCGTCGTCTTCGCCAAGCTGTACGACGTGGCGCCGAACGGCACGAAGACGCTGCACAACCGGCTGATCTCCCCGGTGCGCATCGCGGACGTCACCCAGAAGGTGCACATCGAGCTGCCCGGCGTGGTGCAGCGCTGGAAGAAGGGGCACCGGATCCAGCTCGTGCTGGCGGCCAGTGACACCGCCTACAACGGCAACACCGCAGCGCTGCCGGTCACCATCGCCGCCAACCCCGCTGATCCCGGCGTGCTGACTCTTCCGGTGCTCTCCGGCCCCGGGCCGGCCAACACCAAGCCGGCGAAGACGACGACGCCGGGTGCGTCCGGCGGTTCGGGCGGTTCGGGCGGACCAGGTTCGGGCGGATCAGGTTCAGGCGGAGCGGGTTCGGCCGGCGTGCTGGGCGGGTCGGCCGGTGGCGGCACGGTGGTCCAGGGCAGCCGGATCAGCTCGGCGGGGGCCATGGCCAGCACCGGCACCGACCTCGCGTCGTACCTGCGGATCGCCGGCCTCGGCCTGGCACTCGTGCTCGCAGGGGCTGGCCTGGTGCGGTGGACCCGTAGTCAGCGCAAGGCCTGACGAATCGGTCAGGCCGGCGCCGGCTCACCGAGGTTGGTGCGCACCCAGTCGATGATGTCCGTGGTCGTCGCGCCGGGGGTGAAGATCTTTGCCACGCCGAGCCGCTCCAGCTCGGCCATGTCGGCCGCGGGGATGATGCCGCCGCCGAAGACCTTGATGTCCTCCGAGCCACGCTCGCGCAACAGCTCGATGACCTTGGCGAACAACGTCATGTGCGCGCCGGACAGGACCGAGAGCCCGACCGCGTCGGCGTCTTCCTGGATCGCCGTCTCCACGATCTGTTCCGGGGTCTGATGCAGCCCGGTGTAGATGACCTCGACGCCGGCGTCACGCAGGGCGCGCGCCACAACCTTGGCGCCACGGTCGTGTCCGTCCAGGCCTGGCTTTGCCACGACGACGCGGATCGGTGCCGATGCCATGACGTGCTCCGTCCTGCTCTCGAGCTGCACTCAGGAAACGCCAGCGAAGCGTAACCGAACACGAGCCTGTCGAGTGCCCCTCACCCGGGCGGGGTAAGGCAGGGTTACGGTGCGGCCGGACACCGGGATCTCCCGGCTGCGAGTTCGAGGCGAAGGGACACACGTGCGCGACCGCGTCAGGAGAGCAGGAGCGAGTGTGCGCAGCGGAGCGGGCGCTCTGCTGTCGCCCATCGGTCTGCGCGGCACCGCCGTCGAGGTGGCTTGGGTCGTGACCCATGCGGCGCTCTACCCGTTGGGTGTGCTTGCCGAGCGGGCCCGCATCGACGACCCGCGCGCCCTCGCGAAGCTCTCACCGATCCAGCGCGGTCTGCTGATCGGCGACGTCGAAGCAGCGGGGACGCCGATCCTGCTGGTGCACGGCATGGTCGACAACCGGTCGATCTTCACCGTGTTGCGGCGCGGTCTGCGCCGGCGCGGGTTCGGTCGCGTCCTCACGCTGAACTACAGCCCGCTGACCAACGACGTCCGCACCGCCGCGGAGCGACTGGCCGGGCACGTCGAATTGCTGTGCGCCGAGACCGGCTTCGAGCGCATCCACGTGATCGGTCACAGCATGGGCGGGATGATCGCGCGCTACTACGTGCAGCGGCTCGGCGGCGACGAGCGGGTGCACACCCTGGTCACGCTCGGCGCTCCGCACACGGGCACGCTGGCCGCTCAACTGGTTCCCAGCCGGCTGGCTCGCCAGCTGCGCCCGGACAGCGACGTGGTCGCCGAGCTGCAGAGCCCGGCGCCCGGGTGCCGCACCCGGTTCCTGGCCGTGTGGAGCGACCTGGACCAGATGATCGTGCCCAGGCGGGCCGCCCGGCTCGAGCACCCTGACCTGATGGCCCGCAATGTGCTGGTTCGCGGGGTGGGGCACATGTCGCTGCCCATCAACCGGCGCGCCGTGCACGAGATCAGCGTGACGCTGGCCCACCTGGACCCGACCGGCGAAACGCTCACGGCGGGGGTGACCTCGATCGAGAGCGACCGCAGCGTGGAAACGCCGGATTCGCCCCGATCTGCAGGTGTACGTCGACCGGCGGCGGGCACCTGAAACCCTGACGAAACGGGGCGCCAGGGCGTTACGGCGGGCCGCGCTGCGTGGTTGAACAAGGTTTGAACCATTACGCGATTGGTCTCCACCGTGATCCTTTCGTTATGGTCACGCAGTCCCCCGCCGTCAACGACGAGGCTTTTACTCCGTGCCCCCTCGCCGCCCTTCCGCCGGACGTCACCGTCGGCCCAAGAGTTCAGGCGCGCCTGCCTACCTGACGGCCGCCACGCTCGCCGCCTTCGCGGTCGGCGGGGTCAACGTGCCCGGCGCCATCGGCGCCTCGCGCAGCACTGGCCTCCAGCCGGTCGCCGCGACCGGCGACGCCAAGCACCCCCCGCTGTCAGCAGCCGAGCTGCGCACCCGGGTCGCGCTGCAGCAGGCCGGCCGCGCCACCCGGCTGCGCGCAGCCAAGGCGCAGGCCGACCGGCTGGCTGCTGCCGCCAAGGCAGCCGCGGAGAAGCGGGCCCGGGAAGCCGCCGAGCGGGCCCGGCCCAAGTTCGTCAAGCCGATCCTCGGCTACCGCATGTCCGCGGGCTTCGGCCAGGCCAGCTACCTGTGGAGCAGTTTCCACACCGGCCAGGACTTCGCCGCACCCGCCGGCACCCCGATCCGCGCGGTCGCCGACGGCAAGATCATCTCCGCCGGCTGGGACGGCTCCTACGGGCAGAAGATCGTCGTGCTACATCCCGACGGCACCGAGACCTGGTACGGGCACATGTCCTCCTTCGTGCGCACCGGCGGCTTGGTCAAGGCCGGCGACGTGATCGGCCGGGTCGGCAGCACCGGCAACTCGACCGGCAACCACCTGCACTTCGAGGCCCGCCCCGGTGGCGGCGACCCAGTGGAGCCGCTCGCGTGGCTGCGCGCGCACGGCGTCAACATGTGAGTTGCTCCGGCAACTCCTACAGCTTCTCCACCGGCGCGTAGCGCAGCAGCAGCCTCTTCACACCGTCGCTGCGGAAGTCGATCGAGGCCACAGCCTTCTCGCCGACGCCTTCCACCGACACCACGGTCCCCATCCCGAAGGTGTCGTGGGTGACCCGATCCCCCGGCTCGAGGTGCACGACCACGCGGTTACCCGGTGACCGCACGCCGGGACGGGCCGCCAACGCGGACATCGCGGGCGTGCTCGACACGCTGGACTCGACCCGGCGCCAGTCCACGAGCTCCCCGGGCACCTCGTCGAGGAAGCGCGACGGCGGGTTGAACTGCGGGGCGCCCCACGCGCTGCGCACCGCAGCCCGGCTCAGGTAGAGCCGCTCCTGGGCGCGGGTGATGCCGACGTAGGCCAGCCGGCGCTCCTCCTCCAGCTCCGCCGCGTCGCCGAGCGAGCGCATGTGCGGGAAGATCCCGTCCTCGAGCCCGGTCAAGAACACAACCGGGAACTCCAGGCCCTTTGCGGTGTGCAGCGTCATCAGCGTCACCACCCCGCCTGACTCGCTGTCGGGGTCGGGGATCTGGTCGGCGTCGGCAACCAGCGCGACCTGCTCGAGGAAGTCGGTGAGGGTGCCGCCCTCGCTGGCCTCCTCGAACTCCCGCGCCACCGCCACCAGCTCCTGCAGGTTCTCCAGCCGGGTCTCGTCCTGTGGGTCTTGCGACCGGGTCAGCTCGGCGAGGTAGCCGCTGCGCTCGAGCACCGCCTCCAGCACGGTGGCCGGTCCGGTGCCCGCCTCGACCAGCACCCGCAGGTCGTCCATCAGCTGGCGGAAGCCCTGCACGGCCGCGAGCGAGCGGGTGGCCAGACCATAGGCGTCCTCGCACCGCCGCAGAGCGTCGGCGAACGTCACCCGCTCGCGCTGTGCGAGCGCCTCGAGGCAGGCCTCGGCGCGGTCGCCGATGCCGCGCTTGGGGACGTTGATGATGCGCCGCAGCGAGACCGTGTCCTCGGGATTGGCCAGCACGCGGAGATAGGCGAGCGAATCGCGCACCTCGCGGCGCTCGTAGAACCGGACGCCACCCACGACCTTGTAGGGCAGCCCGACTCTGATGAACACCTCTTCGAAGACACGCGACTGCGCGTTGGTGCGGTAGAACACAGCCACCTGCATCGGCTGCACGCCGTCCTCGTCGCTCAGCTTGTCGACCTCGGCGGCCACGAAAGACGCCTCGTCGTGCTCGTTGTCCGCGACGTAGCCAACAACGTCCGCGCCGTCACCGGCCTCAGACCACAGGTTCTTCGCTTTTCGCCCGGTGTTGCGGGCGATCACGGCGTTGGCTGCGGACAGGATCCGCTGGGTCGAGCGATAGTTCTGCTCGAGCAGGATCGTGCGCGCGTCGGGGTAGTCCTCCTCGAACGCCAGGATGTTGCGGATCGTCGCGCCGCGGAACGCATAGATCGACTGGTCGGCGTCACCGACGACGCACAGCTCGGCGGGAGGCAGCCCCTCCCCCTCCGACGACGCCGCGACCCCTTCGTTGCCGACGAGCTCGCGCACGAGTGCGTACTGCGCGTGGTTGGTGTCCTGGTATTCGTCGACGAGCACGTGCCGGAACCTGCGGCGGTAGTGCTCCGCGATGTCAGGGAACGCCTGCAGCAGGTGCACTGTTGTCATGATCAGGTCGTCGAAGTCAGCCGCGTTGGCCTCGCGCAGCCGGCGCTGGTAGAGCGTGTAGGCCTCGGCGACCGTCTTCTCGATGTGCGTCTGCGCCTGCTGCGCGAAGGTCTCCTCGTCGACCAGGTCGTTCTTCAGGTTGCTCACCTGCGCGGAGAACGACCGCGGGTTGTAGCGCTTTGGGTCGAGGTCGAGGTCGCGGCAGACGAGGGTCATCAGCCGCTGCGAGTCGGCCTGGTCGTAGATCGAGAACGTCGAGCTGAGACCGGCGTGCTTGGCCTCGCGGCGCAGGATCCGCACGCACGCCGAGTGGAACGTGCTGACCCACATCGCCTTGGCCCGCGGCCCGACGAGCGCGGCGACCCGCTCCTTCATCTCGCCGGCGGCCTTGTTGGTGAAGGTGATGGCCAGGATCTGGCCGGGCTGCACCTTGCGGGCGGCCAGGAGGTAGGCGATCCGGTGCGTCAGCACCCGGGTCTTGCCCGACCCGGCGCCGGCCACGATGAGCAGCGGAGATCCTTCGTGTACGACGGCAGCCCGCTGTTGGGGGTTGAGTCCTTCGAGCAGCGCGTTCGGGTCGATGGACCACCCGGAGGACGGTCGGTCGGTGCCTGCAGCGGCGTCGGCCGCGCGCGGAACCAGGTCGTCGAAGAGAGTGCTCATCCTCCGAGCGAGTTTAGTCGCGCGGAGCGACAGCCCTTCCCGGTCC
>JBDUAP010000110.1:0-7959 GCA_040004585.1 Sporichthyaceae bacterium | reverse complement strand
CCGATGCGGCTGCACCTCGAGCGGGTGGCTGCGGGCGACTTGCTTACCGAGGCGCTCGCCAGCGCCGACCCGGTCGCGCGGGTCAAGGGTGTGCGCCTGGTGGGCAATTCGGTGGCCGATCTGCCAGTCCGCGTCGACACCGACGAGTTCGGCAGGGTGATGCGCAACCTGCTGCTCAATGCGATCCGGCACACACCGAGCGAGGGCACCATCGCGGTCACCGCGGACGGTTTCGACGACCAGGTCCGCATCACGGTGGCCGACGCCTGCGGCGGGATTTCCGAGGACGACTTGCCTCGGCTCTTCGAGACCGCCTTCCGGGGGAGTGCCGCTCGCACGACCGCCGAAGACCAAGGCGGCGGCCTCGGGCTGGCCATCGCCCGCGGCATCGTCGAGGCGCACCGCGGGGTCATCGCGGTGGCCAACCACCACCCCGGATGCCGCTTCGAGGTCCGGCTGCCACTCGCCGCCGACTGACGCTCACCACGAATCGAGCACGAGCACCTGGAACGCGAGCGCGCAGGCGACATTCACCGCCAGCCAGGCCCGGGCCCGGCCGGGCAGTGCAGCGGTCAGCAGCACCAACCATGGCGCGAACGGCAGCCAGATCCGCTCCACCTCGAGCCGCGTCACCCCACTGATCGCCAGCGTCAGCAGAGCCACTGCCGAGGCACCGGCCAACAACGCCGTCACCTGCGGCTGCCGTCGGGTTGCCGCAACTGCGGTGGCCGGGCCGACGAGAACACCCAGGATCGCGACGTCGGCCAGGAACGAGTAGAGGTAGGGCCGGTCGTCGCCCTTGCCCATCTGCCAGGCGCGATGGGTGGCGGCGGCGCCTTCGAACCACGAGAACCCGGCGAGCGTGAAGGCCACCGGCGCGACCGCCAGACCGGCGAGCAGGGCCAGGACCGGCCGACGGGCCGACCGGGTGGTCGGCCACCCGTGCCGGCGGACACCGAGCCAGCCGACAGCGACCAGCACGGCGCCGTAGGGCAAGAGGCCGTAGCTGAGGTACGGCAGCAGGCCGGCTAGCAGCCCCGCGACGGCGAGCCGCGGCCACGACCGCCGCGCCAGCCCGACCGCGAGGGCCGCGCAGGCCCAGGCGCCGACGCCGAGGAAGAAGGCGTCGGCGCTCGTCGCGACGGTGATGGCGAACGGAGCGAGCACGAGGAACGGCATCGCGCGCCGGGCAGCTGGCTCGTCACCGAGGGCACGCACGGTGACCAGCACGGCCGCCACGGCCGACGCGCCGACCGCGATCACCAGGACGCCGGCCCAGCCCGGCCCGCTGAGCCCGAGCCGGTCCCAGGCCCAGAAGACGAGCACCGTCAGTGGCGGGTGACCGTTGACGTGCAAGGGCAGGCGCCGGTGAGCAACCGCGTCGGCGAAGCCCGCGAGGAAGCCCAGCGGGTCGTCGCCGACTCGCGGGAGTGCCGGCAGGTACTCGTAACTGCCGGCGAGCGGGGCGCTGATGCTGCCGTGCCCGTCCCAGACCGCGAGGGCCACCGACCACGCGGCGGCTGCCACCGCCGCGACGCCCACCAGGGTGCGCCAGCCCAGCCGCCGGGCCGCGACCGGCAGCAGGACGACGGACGGCACCGCGACCAGCAACCCGGGGACCAATGGCCGAAAGGTGAGCCGGTAGCGGCCCTGGAACGGCGGGGCGGGCACGTCCAGCGAACCGCCCGGAAGCAGATGCTGGCCCCAGACGACGACGACGCCGAGCAGCAGGAGCCAGCCGACGCCCGCGACGGTGGACCTGCCCGGTCGAACCCGTCCGCGGCGCACCCGGCGAGGCTATGTGCCTGCGTGCCCGAATCTGCCGCTCCTGGCGACCCGTCACGGATCGGTAAGGGTTAGACCCGGTTCCGGTGGCAACGTTCAGGGCTGTGACCGTCGACGTCGTGCTCCCATGCCTCGACGAGGCGGAGGCGCTGCCCTGGGTGCTCGCGCGGATGCCGGCCGGCTACCGCGCGATCGTGGTCGACAACGGAAGCAGCGATGGGTCCGCGGACGTCGCGCGGGCGGCCGGGGCCACGGTGGTCGAGGCGTCACAGCGCGGCTACGGCGCGGCCTGCCACGTCGGCCTGCTGGCCGCCACGAGCGACGTCGTGTGCGTGATGGACGCCGACGCCTCGCTCGACCCGCGCGAGCTGCCGGCCGTTGTCGGGCCCCTGCTGTCGGGTGCCGCCGACCTCGTGCTTGGTCGGCGGACGACGCGGTCGTTGCGGGCCTGGCCGCTGCCCGCGCGGCTGGCCAACGTCGCGCTGGCCGCGATGGTGCGTCGGCGCACCGGTCTTTCGCTGCGCGACATCGGGCCGGTGCGGGCGTTCCGTCGGGACGACCTGTTGGGCCTCGGACTCACCGACCGGCGCTCCGGCTACCCGCTGCAGACCCTGTTGGCCGCACACGATGCCGGATGGCGGGTCGCCGAGGTCCCGGTCAGCTACCTGCACCGGATCGGCCGGTCGAAGGTCACCGGCACGGTGCCCGGATACGTCCGGGCGGTGCGCGACATGCGGGCGGTGCTCGCCACGTGACGCCGCGTCCGGCGCAGCTCGTCGTGCTCGCTAAGAGTCCGGTCCCCGGCAGGGTCAAGACCCGGCTCGGGCCGACGTTCGGCGCGCTGGAGGCCGCCGGGTTGGCGCGGGCGGCGCTCGTCGACACGTTGCGCGCGGCGCAGGGTGCGGGCGTCCAGCGGACCGTGCTGGCCCTGGACGGCGTCGCGGGGGACTGGCTGCCTCCGGCGCTCGAGGTGTACCCGCAGCGCGGCGGGCCGCTCGACGAGCGGATTGCGCACGCGATGACCGACGCCTGGTCGACGATGCCGCTGCCGGTGCTGCTCATTGGCATGGACACCCCGCAGGTGACAGCCGCGGACCTGGATCACGCGGTCGAGCGACTCCTCGAGGCCGGCACCGACGCCGTGATGGGCCCGGCCGTCGACGGCGGCTACTGGGCGCTCGGGCTACGCCGGCCCCGTACTGAGCATTTGGTCTCGGTGCCGATGTCGCGGTCCGACACCGGCAGTGCGCAGCTGGACCGGCTCGAGTCCTGCGGGCTGCGCGTCCGACTGCTGGAGACGCGGCGCGACGTCGACCTCGCGGCCGACGCCGACGCGGTCGCCCATGAGGCCCCCGGCACTGCGTTCGCCACCGAGTTGGCCCGGCTCTCGGCCGGTGCGGCGTGATGGGCCGGCTGTACTCCGGAGCATTGCGTGACGGGCGCCGGCTGGAGGCGGTCTATCCCGACGGCACGCGGGTCGCGGTCCCCGTCGACGACTGGCGCGGACCGCTGCTGCCCGGTGACGGCTCACTGCTGGACCGCTGCACCGGCGCCACGCTCGACGTCGGGTGCGGCCCGGGCCGGGTGACGACCGCCCTGCGCAGCCGCGGCGTGGCCGCGGTCGGCATCGACGTCAACACCGACGCCGTACGCCTCGCCCGCGAGGCCGGTGCCTGTGCGTACCGCTGCTCGGTCTTCGGGCCGGTGCCGCGCGCCGGCGAGTGGGACACCGTCCTGCTGGTCGACGGCAACATCGGGATCGGCGGCCTGCCCGTCGTGCTGCTCCGCCGGGTGGCCGGGCTGCTCGCCGCGGCCGGCCAGGTGCTGGTGGAGGTCGAGGGGCCGACCGCTAACAGCCGCCGTACCCGACTCCGGCTGGCGAGCGGGCGGCGAGTGTCGCGGCCGTTCCCGTGGGCGCACCTTGCGCTGCGCGACGTCGACGGCGCCGCCGCTCTCGCCGGGCTGCGGCTGGACGAGACGTGGCAGTCGGCGGATCGATGGTTCGTCGCGCTCCAGCGCGCGCCATGAGGCCGGCCGACCTGATTCAGAAGCCGCCGTGGTGGCCGCGGTTCACCAGCCCGCTGCGTTCGACGGCGGTGACGGCCCGGCTGGGCCGGGTCCTCGGCATCGCGTTCGGGATCTGCTTCGTTACCGGTCTGCTCAGCCACTACCAGTACCAGCCGTGGGGCTGGCTGCCCGAGCCTGCGAGCCCGGTGTGGCTCTACCGCGTGACCCAGGGCACCCACGTGATCACCGGCATCGCCTGCATCCCACTGATCCTCGTCAAGCTCTGGTCGGTCTACCCGAACCTGTTCCGCTGGCCGCCGGTGTCGTCGATGCGCAACGGTGCGGAGCGACTGTCCGTGTTCGTGCTCGTCTCGTCGTCACTGCTCCAGGTGGTCACCGGCTTCATCAACATCCTCGGCTGGTACCCGTGGCCGTGGAGTTTTGTCCGCGTCCACCACTACCTGGCCTACGTCGTCATCGGGTCGGTGCTGTTGCACATCGCCGTCAAGCTTCCCGACATCAAGTACGGGCTGGGCGTGAAGGTCGCCGACGGTGACGTGCTCAGCGAGGTCTCCTGGAGCGACAACCCGCACGCGCACAGCAACGCCGGCCCGGTGCCACCACCGCCCACGCCGGCGATCAGCCGACGTGCTCTGCTCGCGGCGACTGGCGTCGGAGTAGGAGTCGTCGTCGCCACCACCGTCGGGCAGACGCTGACGCCGCTTCGACCGCTCAACCTGCTGGCGCCGCGCGACACCGGCAAAGGCCCGCAGGGACTGCCCGTCAACCGCACCGCGCTGGCGGCCGGCGTGGTCGAGTCGGCCAGGTCCGCAGGCTGGTCGCTGGAGGTGGTGGGGCCGCGGCCCTACCGGCTGAGCCTGGCCGAGGTCGAGGAGCTGGCCACCTCCGAAGCCAGCCTGCCGATCACCTGCGTCGAGGGGTGGAGCCTTGGTGCGCACTGGCGCGGCATCCCCTTGCTCGATGTCGTACGGCGGGCCGGTGGCGGCCACGGGTCGCGGGTCCACTTCCTGTCGCTGCAGACCCGCGGGGCGTTCGGGAGCAGCGACATCGACGGACCGCAGCTCTCGCACGCGCTGCTCGCCACCCACCTCAACGGGGAGCGGCTGAACATCGACCACGGCTACCCGCTGAGGCTCATCGCGCCGAACCGGGCCGGTGTCCTCAACACCAAGTGGCTGATGAAGATCGTGGTCCGCTGATGGCGCGGCAGCGACTGGCGACCGGGGCCGCCGGAGTCCTGCTGGGGCTCTACGGCGTGCTCCGGCTGGTCACCGAGAACTCTCTCAGAGACCTGCTCTTCATCGCGGTGTGGATGGTCGCCGCGGTTGCGATCCACGATGGCGTGCTGTCGCCGGCGGTGCTCGTGGTAGGCCGTCTGCTGCGCGCGGTGCCGGCGCGGGCCCGCCGGTGGGTGCAGCTCGTCCTGGTCGTCGGTGCGCTCGTTACGATCGTCGCCCTGCCACTACTCCACAAGCAGGGCAGCCAGCCGGAGAGCAAGGCGCTGCTGGTCAACGACTACAGCGACCGGCTCACCGTTCTGCTCGTGGTTCTCGCGGTCGTAGGCCTTGCCGGGTACGCCGTTCAGGCAGCGCGAAGCACAAGGCCGGGGCCCGATTCAGCTCATTCACCGGACGACTCCCGCCAGCCGTAGTTCAATCGCGTCTGGGGAGCAAGGCGCGCTGGGCTTGCTTGGCATTGGCGGCGAGATCAGGATGACAACGGACGGGACTGGAATCGGCGTTCCGCCTCGACGCGGGCCGCGGCCAAGGACGCCGCGACTGTGGACTCCCACGATGCACTGACGAGCGCGCCCCACCACCCGCCAAGTCCCCAGAAGTCAGTGCCCAACTGACCAGAGTAGGTCACCAGCGTTCGGGATGGGGCAGTCCCATCCGGATCAGTCACGGCGTCGAGCTCTTCGAGATCGAAGGCCTCCACGACGTAGGGCACTGGCCCGCGAAGAAGCCGGAACTCGATCCGCTCCGGCCGGCTGAACCGGACGGTTTCGACCGTCGTGGCCACCAAGCCTGCACGCACGGGCGTGCGGTGGGCGGCCAGAAGCATGTCCGAGCCACGCTCCAGCACCTGCACCTTCTCAGCCATCGCCCGCGACTGCCGCACGGCGTACGGGGCGGTCAGCACGTCGAACACCACGTCCCGCGGTGCAGCGACCTCGACCGGTGGACAGGACAGCGGCCGGAACCGCCGGCCCACACCGGTGTCGAGGGTGAGCTTCCCCTGCACAGTCAGTGCGTAGCCGGTGGCGCCGGCGGCGAGAAGGGCGGCAACGGTACGGGCTCTCATCCCGCCACTCTGGCTCTCGGCCAGTCCGGCTGCCGTCGGGCTGGGGTGCACTTCTCGTTCTTGTTGATCGGTGTCGGCACAGCAAAGTTCCTCTCTCGCATCCCAAGCGGTTGCCCGGATTTCTGCCGTTTCCGCAAGCGGTGGGCGTGGACCTCCCGCATCGCGAGTCCGCAGCACGCACGCGAAACCAGTCGCCCTAGCCGGCGAGCAGCTGCCGCGCCAGCGCATCGAGGGTGGGCGCGGTGACCACCGGCGGCTTCATGTAAGGCGGGTAGACGGCCCCGCTCCGGTTCAACCACGCCGCGGTGAGTCCGGCGCGGGCAGCGCCGTCCACGTCCCACGGATGCACGGCGATCAGTGCCAGCCGGCCCGGCGGCTCCCCGACAACACGGGCGGCATAGGCATAGGAGTCGGCGGCCGGCTTCCACCGACCGATGTCGGCGACTGACAGTCGCGCCTCGAACAGGTCGATCACCCCGGCCCGCCTGAGCGGGCCGTCTGAGAGCGCAGAGGCGCCGTTCGTCAGAGTGACCAGCCGGACACCGGCGTCGTGCAGCATCCACAACCCCTCGTTGACGTCCGGGTGGACTTCGAGCTCGGGCAGGCCGGCGAGCACGTGCGCGGCCGCCTGTTCGGGGTCGGCAGCGCCAGGGCGCAGCGCCAGCAGGCCGGTCAGCGTGTGGCGCGCGATGTCGGCGAATTCGGCGTAGCCGCCGGCCGCGGTTACCGCGAACCCGTCCCGCAACGTCGCCGCGAACCACGCGTCGAAAACGCCACCGGAGGCACCGACCTCGACCAGCCGGGCCCGCAGCGGACTCATATCGGTCAACGTCTCGTTGACGTCGAACACGACCACCGCTGGGCGAGGTGTCGACCGCTCCGGCGTTTCGGACTGAGGACTCGGTAAGGACTGGGCCATGCCCGCCCCCTACCCCAGTTGAAGGTCCGCGTCACCCCGCGGTTCCTCCAGGCCGTTACGGGTGCTGGTCTTCCCCTGGGACGGCCCCGGTGTCGACCAGCTCCTGCGCCACGTCGCGTAGCTTGAGGTTCAGGTGCTGCGACGACCTGCGGAGCAGGTCGAACGCCTGGTCGGCGGTGATCCGCTCACGTTCCATCAGGATGCCCTGGGCCTGGCCGATGATCTCCCGTGACAGCAGCGCGGTCTGCAGATGGCTCGTCCGGCCACGCTCCGACGCCTGGTTCTCGGCTACGGACAGCGCCATGCTCGCGTGCGCGGCGAAGATGAGCCCCTGCGCGCGGTCAGTCGTGTTGAACGCACCCGGCAGCCGCGCGTACATCACCAGGGCGCCCAGGGTCTCGGCGCCGGAGAACAGCCGGTAGGCCAGCGCGCTACGCAGCCCGGCCTGGGCAGCCAGCGGGCCGAAACGCGGCCAGGTGGGGCTGTCGCTCAGGTCATCGACGTAGACGCTGTCCCGGCCGGCGAGCACATCCGGGCAGGGACCCTCACCGAGCGAGGTCTGCAGCTCGTCGAGCTGCGCGACCAAGGACGAAGTCGGAATCGGTCCATGGCCCGAGTGCGTCACCGCGCACAGGCCCGCTTCGTCACAGCCGTCGATGGACGCCACCGACATCGTGACGATGAGGTTCAGGGTCTCGGTCACCGTGCCGGGAGCGAGCAGGATGCGGGCGATGTCGGCGAGGTGCTGGGCGACATGGGCGCCTGAGTCGATGCCGGTGTCTGTCCCTTCCGTGCCCTTCAACCCGAAAACGTCCCCTCGGTGGCGGAGCCCCACGGGTGTATCATGGCGCTGTCTTCGAAATAGAGGATACGGCCCACAGACTCCAGATTGGTCTGGCGGCATGCCTCGAATTCCACGCCTC
>JBDUAP010000109.1:0-7965 GCA_040004585.1 Sporichthyaceae bacterium | reverse complement strand
CGGCCGCCGACGCGATCTCGTCGGCTATCGCGGTCACCGTCTGGTCCAGGACGTTTCCGTGCGGGTCGGTGCGGCCGCGCAGGTCGTGCAGCGGCTCGAGCCCGGCGACGCCGACTGCTTGGTCAACCAGGCCCATCCGCCACGGTCGACCGAAGGTGTCGCTGACCACGACAGCGACGTCGACGCCGATGGCGTCGAGGAGCTGCGAGCGCAACGCGCGCGCCGACGCGTCCGGGTCGACGGGCAGCAGCACCACCGTGTCGGCGGCAGTGTTGCTGGTGTCGACGCCGGCCGACGCGAGCACGAAGCCGTGCCGGGTCTGCGCGATCGTGGTCCGCCCACGGCTCGCGACCACCCGCTCGGTCTCCGACGCGATCGCCTCCTCGCGGCCGATGGCAAGCACCCGGCCCTCGGCCTTGGCGACCACTTTGGAGGTGACGACGAGCACGTCGCCGTCCTGCAGCGTCTGTCCCGACCGTCGAAGCGAGTCCGCGACGAGCCCGGCCAGGTCGTCGCCCGCCGTCACCTCGGGGATGTCGTCGAGCGCCCAGACCTGCAGGCCGTCGTCGTGCGTCGTCACCGGGTCGCCCGGCTGGCGGCCAGGTCGAGGGCTGCGCGCGCGATCGCGGCGGTGGCCGACACGTCGGACATCATCAACGGCACTGCCCGGCAGGGGATCCCCGCGGCCTCGACGTCGTGCACAGCAGTGGCGTCGCGGGTGTCGACGAGCCATCCGTCGAGCAGGTCAGGCCCGTAGTGCCGGGCCACCGCGCCCGCGCTCGCCTCCACCCCGATCGCAGCAAGCACCTTGTCGGCCATGCCGCGCACCGGTGCACCACCGACGATGGGCGACACCCCGATCACCGGTGCAGCGGTCTCGCGCAGCGCGGCCTCGATTCCGGGCACCGCAAGGATGGTGCCGATGCTCACCACCGGGTTGGAGGGCGGGAGCAGTACGACGTCAGCCGCCGCGATCGCCTCCAGCACCCCGGGGCCGGGCTTCGCGTCCTCCACGCCTACAGCGACGACGGCATGGGCGACCGGTTCTGCGTGCAACCGCACCCAGTACTCCTGGAAGTGCACGGCCCGGCGCCGCGCGCCCTCAGGCACGGCGTCAACGCCGGGCCTCTCCTCATCGTCGATGACGATGTGCGTCTCCACCCGGTCGTCACTCATCGGCAACAGCGTGACCCGGTTGGCTGCGAGTGACCACCGTTCGCACAGGGCCGCGGTGACCGCGCTGAGCGGGAATCCGGCGCCGAGCATCTGGGTCCGTACGACGTGCGTGGCCAGGTCGCGGTCGCCCAACCCGAACCACGCGGGCCCGACGCCGTACCGGTTGAGCTCCTCCCGCACGCTGAAGGTCTCCTCGGCGCGGCCCCAGCCCTGCTTCTCGTCGATCCCGCCGCCGAGGGTGTACATCACGGTGTCCAGGTCGGGGCAGACCCGCAACCCGAAGAGGGTGATGTCGTCGCCGGTGTTGCCGATCACGGTGATCTCGGAGTCCGGCGTCTCCGCGCGCAGCCCGCGCAGGAAGCGGGCCGCGCCGATGCCGCCGGCCGGAACGACGATGCGCATGGGACGCATCATCCCGTAGCCGCCGGCGCGCGCCCCGACGGGTGGTAGCGCTGAGTGCTTAGCCCACCGTGGCATACGGTTCTGCGGGATGTCTGGAGACCAATTGCGAGAGCACGGTGGCCGTCGGCTGCGGTTGACGCCGCGAGGCGTCCCCCTGATGGTCTGGCTGACCGTCGCGCTGTTCGCATCATTGAGCCTGCTCGCGACGGTCCAGCACCCCACCTACCGCGCGCCGGACGAGCCCCGGCACGTCGACTTGGTGCGGCTCATGTCGCAACACCCGCTCAGCTACCCGAACTTCGACGAGCGGCATGTCTCCGAGGCAGTGCAGCGATCGACTCCCGTGGTCGGCGTCACGGTGAAGGACTTCACGAGTTTTCGGCGGCTGCGAAACCATGCTCCGCCCGCGACCAAGCGCCCCTCGTTCAGCGACCTCGGGTCGGAGAAGCAGACGACCGAGCTGAACCAGCTGGCCCAGCATCCTCCGCTCTACTACGTTGCCGCCGGTTTGACGCTGCGTGCCGTGACCGAGCTGGTGCCGGGCGCCAAGGACTGGCCGTTCGACCGCACGGTCCTGTTCCTGCGCGTGCTCAGTGTGCTGCTGGTTCTTCCCATCCCGCTGCTGGCCTTCCTGACCGCCCGCCGGCTCGGCGCCGACGACTTCACCGGCACGGCAGCAGCTCTGCTTTCTTTCATTGCTCCCTACTTCACCACGGTCATCTCGTGTGTCACCAACGACAGCTTGCTGGTTCTCGAGGGCGGACTGCTGACCTATCTCTTGGCGCGGGTCTGGACCGGCGATCTCAGCCGGCGTACGGCCGTTGTCGTCGGCGTGGTCCTCGGCGCTGCGCTTCTCACCAAGGGGCTCGCCCTCTATATGCCTGTCTTCGTCGCCGCGGCCTACGCGTTGGCCGCCGCGCGCAGCCGGGTGCGCAGGGCGGCGCTGGCGCCGGCTTCAATCGCAGTCGGCGTCGGCCTCGTGCTCGGCGGCTGGTGGTGGGTCCGCAACCTCTTGGTCAACGGTGCCGTCCAGCCCACTGCCGTCGTGTACCCGCAGCCGGGCGCCCGCCAGTTCTCGGATTGGTACTGGCTCGGCCGGATGATGCGCGTGATGAGCGAACAGTTCTTTGTGCCCTTCTACGGCACCGGGCTGCACGCGTCGCTCGCCCGCGCGCTGATCGTGTTGTGTTGGGCCACGATCGGGGTTTGCTTGCTCGCCTGGATCGTCCGGCGGCGGCGGACTGACCGCTTCGCCGTGGCCGAGGCAGGGCTGCTGGCCATGCCCGTCATTGCGCCACTGACCATGGTGTTGTGGTCGACCTACCAATGGTGGCTCGACTTCTTCCGCTTCGTCGGTGTGGGCGCCCGCTACATGCTTCCCGGAACGGTGGGTGCGACGGTGCTCATCGCCGGCGGGGCCCACATGCTTTCTCGGGGAAACGCGAGGCTCGTGGCGGTGGTGTCGCTGACGCTTGTGGGCGGGGCTCACCTGTGGGGGACACTGGCAGACCTCCGCAAATTCTTCGGGCCCAGCCAGGCGGGCTACAAGCAGTGGTTTCTGGCCATGCTCGACTGGGCGCCGATCCCGTCCCGGGTCACCGTCGGTCTCGTCGTTCTGGTCGCGATGCTGTGGGCCGCCACGCTGAGCGCGATCTGTCTGCATCGCACCGGCGCCCGGGAGACTGCCGCGACGGCCGGCCGGCCCGCCTCCGAGCGTCTGTCGGCGGCCTGACCCCGGGAAGAAATCGAAAAAAGGTCCTCCGTTCGGCTAAATATCACCGAACTGCTTGACGAAGGGGTAATGACGCGCGTGTAATTCCAAGCGTGTCATTCGTCGCCCTACCAGGGGTGGCGATCCGGGTCGAGGAGGCGCGCCATGGGTGAAGTGGTTCCCCTGATGCTCGAGGAGTTCATCGACGATGAGCCGCTCGAGGAGTTCGGTTGGCAGGAGCGCGCCCTCTGCGCGCAGACCGATCCGGAGGCGTTCTTCCCCGAGAAGGGCGGCTCGACGCGCGAGGCCAAGAAGGTCTGCCTGTCCTGTGACGTCCGGGGGGAGTGCCTCGACTACGCGTTGGCCAACGACGAGCGCTTCGGCATCTGGGGCGGCCTGTCCGAACGCGAGCGCCGGCGGCTGAAGAAGAGCGCCGTCTGACCTGACCGCTCTCCCGTAGGGTGGGCGACGCAGATGTCGACCCCCGCCACCCCGCCCGCCTTCGGGCGCCATGTCGTGACCGCCGTGCTCGTCGCCCACAACGGTGCTCGCTGGCTGCCGCAGTCCGCCGCCGGCCAGCGGGCGCAGACCCGGGCGCCGCAGCGTTTCGTCGCGGTCGACACCGGGAGCACCGACGGGTCGGCCGCCATCCTCGTCCAGCTGCTCGGACCCGACCGCGTCGTCACCGCTCCGCTCGGCACCGGGTTCGGCAGCGCGGTCGAACTCGGCGTCGCCGCGACCGACAAGAGGTACGGCGAGGCGTACTCGCCGCCCGGGGACGAAGTCGCAGCCGCCGACCGGCCCGTGCAGTGGCTGTGGCTTCTGCACGACGATGCGGAGCCGGAGCTGGACGCGCTCGAACAACTGCTCCGCTTCGTCGACTCGAGCCCGACCGTCGCCGTCGCCGGCCCTAAGCTGCGGGGCTGGACCAACCGCAGGACGTTGCTCGAGGTCGGGGTGACGATCGCTCGGAGCGGTCGCCGCGAGACGGGGCTGGAGCGACGCGAGCAGGACCAGGGCCAGCACGACGGTGTGCATGACGTGCTCGCCGTCTCGACGGCCGGCATGCTCGTACGGCGTGATGTGTGGCAGGCACTCGGTGGGCTCGACCCGGTGCTGGCGCTCTACCGGGACGACGTCGACTTCGGCTGGCGGGTCAACAACGCCGGGCACCGGGTTGTGTGCGTCACGCATGCGGTGGTGCACCACGCTGAGGCGGCAACGCATGCCCGACGGAATCTCGCGGCATTCCCGGAGCGCTACCTTCGCTCCGACCGGCAGCACGCGAACTACGTGCTGCTAGCGAACCTGCCGCCGCTCCTCGTGCCGTGGGCGGCGCTGCGGCTGACACTGGGCACCGTGCTGCGGGCGCTCGGGCTGCTCGTCGGCAAGCTTCCGACCAACGCGCTCGGCGAGGTGCTAGCCCTGGCGTCCGTCCTGGGCCGGCCGGACCGGTTGGCCCGCGCCCGCTGGCGCCGCCGGCGCACCCGGGTGGCGCCGTTCCCCGCGGTCCGCCCGCTGCTCGCCTCTCCGGCATCGAGCCTGCGGCGCGGCATGGAGGCGGTGTCGGCCGTTGTCGGGGTCGGCGCCGCGGCCAGCTTCGCGGCCGGTCGGCATCGCGTGGTCGAGACCGGCCCTGCGTCCGAGGATGCCGAGGACCTGCCGTCCTGGGGGAGCGGGCTGGCCCGTCGGGTCCTCAGCAAGCCCCCGGTGGTGCTCGCACTCGCCCTCCTCATGCTGACCGTGGTCGCCAGCCGGGACCTCTTCGGCGCCGGCCGGCTGATGGGAGGCGCGCTGCTCCCTGCACCCGACTCCGCGGGCGACCTGTGGCGGACCTACACCGAGGGGTGGCACCCGGTTGGGGTCGGCAGCGACACGGCGGCACCGCCGTACCTCGCGGTGCTCGCCTCTCTTGGCACTCTGCTCTTCGGCAACGTCAGCGCAGCCGTGTCCTTGGTGCTGCTGGGCGCGGTTCCCCTGTCCGGACTCACGGCCTACCGCGCGTTGCGCCGGGTCGTCGCATCGCCGGTGCTGCGCATCTGGGGGGCGACCACATACGCGCTGCTGCCACCGGTGACGGGCGCGGTCGCCGCCGGGCGGGTCGGGACGGCTGCCCTCGCCATCCTCCTGCCAGTGGCTGCGGGAACTGCCCTCCGCGCCATCCGCGGCAGCAGCTCCAGGGGCCTGCGGGCGGCCTGGATCGCAGGCTCGTTGCTTGCCGTGATGTCGGCATTCGCCGCACTCGCCTATCTCATCGCCGTCGTGCTGGGGCTGGGCGCGGTGGCCTCCCGTCGGCTGCGCCGGCCCGCCCTGCTTCGCCTGCTCGTGCTGCTCGTCCTGCCTCCGGTGCTGCTGCTGCCGTGGTTGCCGGCGTTGGTCCAGCATCCCCAGTTGCTCCTGCTCGAGGGCGGCCTGGTCCGGCCGGAGCTGGTCGACCCGTCACTGCATCCGCTCGCGGTCTTCCTTCTGCATCCCGGCGGGCCGGGCATGTACCCGCTCGCCTTCACGGTGGGTCTCGTGCTCGCCGCGTTGGCAGCGCTGCTGCGCCCTGACCGTCGCCGGCTGGTCGCGGCCGGCTGGGCCACCGCGCTGGCCGGCATCGCCGCAGGGCTGGCATTGAGCCACACCCGGCTGGACGCCCCCGGTCTGGCCGGCTCGGTGACGGCCTGGCCTGGCCAGGCCACGCTGATGGCGGGGGCAGGACTGGTGCTTGCCGCGGTGGTGGGGGCCGAGGGTGCTCGCGAGCGGATTGCGCGGAGCAGCTTCGGCTGGCGCCAGGTCGCCGGAGGAGCACTCAGCGCCGCCGCACTCGCCGTACCGGTTCTGGCCGGGCCGTGGTGGGCCCTGCACGGCGCCGATGGCCCGGTGCAGCGACGCGACCCGGTGCTGCTGCCGGCGTTCGTCGCTGCCGAAGGAGAGCACCCCGACCGTCCGCGCACACTGGTCCTTCGCCAACGCGACGAGGGCCGACTGTCCTATGCCTTGCTCCGAGCCGACGGCCCGCGACTCGGCGACGCGGACACCGTCGCCGGGTCCGACATCGCCATCGGTCTGGACGAGACGGTCGCCGATCTCGCATCCGGCCGCGGCGGGGACGCCGCCGCCGAACTGCTGCCGTACGGCGTGCGGTTCGTGCTGCTCGGCCGCCCGGTCGACCCTGCGCTGGCCGATGCGATCGACGCCGTGCCCGGGCTGGTCCGGGTCAGCGCGCCGGACCGCTCGGCGCTGTGGAAGGTGAACTACCCGTCCGGCCGGGTCCGCATCGTGACCGGCCCCACCGACACCAGCGCCACGGTGCTGCGCTCCGGAGCGGTCGGCGTCGCGACGAACATCACGGCGGGGCGCGGGCCGCGACTGCTGACCCTCGCCGACCAGCGCGACGGCCGCTGGCATGCGACGTTGGACGGGCGCCGACTTGTGCCGCGTCGATACGACGGGTGGGCGCAGGCATTCGTGCTGCCTGCCAAGGGGGGACGGCTCGTCGTCAGTTACGACGACGGCAACCGCCAGCTCCTGCTGTGGCTGCAGCTCGCGGCTGTCGTGGTCGCGATCGTGCTGTCGCTGCCTTCGGTCCGGGCCGTCGAGGAGGCCGACGAGGCCGTGACCGGGGAGCCGCCCCCCGCCCATCGCGATCCGGTGGACGGGGTCGACCCGGTGGCGGCGACGCGATGAAACAACCCGCACAGGCTTTCCTCGCCATGACCGCCCTGTTGGCGCTGGCGGCCGGCGTCTCCTCGGCGGTCGGGCCGCCCGCAGCGGTCGTGACGCCGGCACCGAACCGCGCCCCGGTGCCCGTCGTTCGAGCCGGGGCAGTGTGTCCCGAGCCGTTGCAGGCGACGGGTGCACAGACCCAGGTGGGCATGGCGGCTCCCGGGCGAGACGGCGCGGCGGGACGCGCGGGGCAGGCCGACGTCGTGGGCCTTGCGCGCACGGACCCGCTCGTGTCACTGGCCCGGCCGGCGCAACAGGCCGCGGCGAGCGCACCTGTGGGCAGCCCCGCCCTGGTGGGGGAGGCGACCGGCGACCTGGCACCGGGGTTCGCGGCAATGGAGACGACGCGTACGCCGAGCGGAGACCTGCGCGGTCTGGCCGGCACGAGCTGCGTCCCCGCCGGCACCGACTTCTGGTTCGTCGGCAGCGGCGCCGAGGTGGGGCAGCGTGGTCGGCTCTACCTCACCAATCCCGAGTCCGCTCCCGCACAGGTCGACGTGACGCTCTACGGCCCGGCCGGGGAGATTGACGCACCCTCCGGGCGCGGAGTGTCTGTTGCTGCGCGCGGTCAGGAGGTGCTGCTGCTCGACGCGTTGGCTCCGTCGATCCCGCGGTTCGGCGTGCACGTGGAGGTGCGACAGGGCCGGATCGCCGCCGCCCTGCGTGACCAGCAGATCCGCGGGCTGGACCCTCTGGGGGTCGACTGGGTGCCAGCGGCGGCGCCGCCGGCCCGGCGGGTCGTCATTGCCGGCCTCCCGGCCGGGTCCGGCGAACGGCGGCTGCGGGTGCTGGCGCCGGGCAGCGCCGACGCGGTCGTGCGCGTCCGGTTGCTCGGCGCCGATGGCTCGTTCGTGCCCGCTGGGCTCGATGTCGTGGAGGTCGCCGCGGGAACTGTCAGCGACATCGACCTGGCCCCGTACACCCGGGGGGAGGCGGTCGCGGTGGAGCTCACGGCCGATGCGCCC
>JBDUAP010000108.1:0-7982 GCA_040004585.1 Sporichthyaceae bacterium | reverse complement strand
TTCGTGTACGTGTAGTCCTTGTCCGGGCGCAGCGTCGACCCCGCCCATGCCGACCAGGCGAAGTAGGCGGTCAGCTGCTTGATCTCGACCGGGTCAGTGATCGCGTCGGGCAACAGACCCTTCGACGCGCTCTCCGGCCCGAAGTACGCCGTGTAGTGGGTGACCATTTCGTCGAAGGCCGTCGCCTGGACATCGGTGTAGGTGACCGTGTCGGTCTCCGGGTCGTAGCGGTTCGTCTTGAAGTCGGCGATGACCTTGTCGCGGGCAACTCCCGAGCCCTCCTCGTCGTACATGCGGGTCGCTATCAGCGCCGCGCGGTGGAGGTAGTCAGCGGTGAAGTCGGGTCCCAGGTAGGCGCCGTGCCCGAAGATCGAGCCGTACTCCATCAGCCCGTTGCGGAGGAACAGGGCCTGGCCGGCGCGAACGTCGTCACCGGTGTAGACGATGTCGCCGGACGAGGTGCGGACCTGGGACGCGATCGGCGGGTCGGCGGTGTACGCGCGATAACCCATGAAACCGAGGACGGCCATCCCGAACAGCAGGACCAAGGCGGTCACCTGCACCCACACCCGGGAGACCAGGGGGTCGCCGTCCGTCGGAGCGGACTGGGGCAGCGCTGTCGAGAGGATCACGGGCTCGCCACTTCCGGTGCATCGCAGGATCAGCGCGCTACCGGGGTCCAGGGCAGCTACGGAGGAGTCCAGGCTGCTGGGCTCGCCACAATGTAGGACCAGGGGTTACCGACCGCAATGGACGACAGACGTGACACGATCTCCCCCGACAGTTATGGGAAGCGGTGGCCATGCAGAAGTCCTCATTGACCGCTTTGGTCCGGCAACAGCTTGACCTCGCTGCGCAGGCGTCGAGCGGTCGCAGTGCGGAGACTGTCTATGGCGGACATGAGCGTGTGCTCCGGCAGACCCTCATCGCCCTGGTCGCCGGCCAGACCATGAACGAGCACGAGAACCCCGGTGAGGCGACCGTGCATGTCCTGCACGGTCGGGTCCGACTGGTCTCCGGGGAGACGTCGTGGGACGGGGCCCCCGGCGACCTGTTGATCGTGCCGCAGGCCCGGCACGCGCTCGAGGCCCTGGAGACATCGGCGATCCTGCTCACGGTTGCCAAGCTGCCCTAGCGGGGATGGATCAGGCACCAATCCGGGCCGCTCCCCAGGCCGAACTACTGTCGAGGTCCCGGTCCGGAAGGGCCACCTGAGCGTGCCTGGAGGTTACTCGATGTCGAGCGAGCCCGGTTTGCGGCTCGTCCACTCTGACGAGCGCGCCGATATTGACGTACTCCTCGGTCGAGTCGCGCGCGGTGACGCGCAGGCGTTCGCCGCGCTGTACGACGAGATCTCCCCGGCCGTCTACGGCCTCGCTCGCCGCGTCGTACGCGATCCGACGCACGCCGAGGACGTCACGCAGGAGGTCTTCCTCGACGTGTGGCGGCAGGCCACCCGGTTCGACCCTTCCCGAGGCAAGGGGAAGACGTGGATCCTGACGATCGCCCACCGGCGGGCCGTCGACACGG
The DNA here is from genome assembly GCA_040004585.1 of Sporichthyaceae bacterium. Lineage (GTDB taxonomy): Bacteria > Actinomycetota > Actinomycetes > JACCUZ01 > JACCUZ01 > JBDUAP01. Next base: position 6,452 of record JBDUAP010000108.1, on the reverse strand, counting down.
TGCGACGCGGCGAGGCCTACAAGCGGCAGGACCACCACGGCGCGATCGATGAGGTCAGTCACGACGAGCCCGCCGACACCGCCATCAAGGCCGACGAGCACGGCTCCGTGCGCACCTGCCTGGACACGCTCACGGACCTGCAGTTGGAGTCGGTCCGGCTGGCCTACTTCAACGGATACACCTACAACGAGGTGGCGACGCTGCTCGCGAAGCCACTTCCGACGATAAAGACGCGGATGCGCGACGGCCTGATCCGGCTTCGCGACTGCTTGGAGGGAGCGCAGTGAACACCGACGTGCACACGCTCTCCGGCGCTTACGCGATCGACGCTCTCAGCGGCGACGAAGGCGACCTGTTCCGGACGCATCTCGATGCTTGCCCGGCGTGCTGGCAGGAAGTCAGCGAGCTTCAGGCAGCGGCAGCGCAGATGGGATCGGCCGAGGCGCTCGCCCCGCCTCCCGACCTGAAGGCACGCATCATCGCCTCAGTCGAACAGCAACCGCAGATGCCCCCCCGCGTTCGGCATCTGAACAGGGGGAGCGGGCGCCGCCCGCGGATCTGGTTTCCGCGGCTCATGGCTGCAGCGGCGGCCGCCGTCCTGATCGCGGCCGCGGGCGTCGGCTACCTGCAGATCCGCGACGACGCGACTCCTGGCAGCACGCTCGCCGCCGGTGTCGTGCGTGTCTTCGAAGCGCCGGACGCCCACCACGCGACGGTGAAGACCGCCAACGGCGGAAAGGTCTCCGTCGCGACGTCGCCGTCGCTGAACCGGATGGCCGTCGACACCGATGAGCTGCCCGCACTGAAGGACGGGCAGGTCTACCAGCTGTGGGCCGTCGCGGACGGCACCTTCGCCTCTGCGGGCTTGCTCGAGCACCCGGACCGGGGCGCTGCCATGGCGATGCCCGCAGAGGGCGTCAAGGTCGCGATCACCATCGAACCCGCCGGTGGGTCCGTGAAGCCGAGCACCGCTCCGATCATCTCGGTGACACCCAGCGAGGTCTGACTTCCGTCAGCGATGCTTTGGCGGGTAGGCAGATTCGGTCATATCCGACCAATCCGGATGGGTCGCCGGTGCGAATGCCGTGAGAACGACCTCGGGGCCGCGATGGTCCAGGTGAACGGCAACCGCATTGACGTCACCATGTCGGCGACTGGCCTGCTCGCCGACAGCCCGCACGCGGCCCACATCCACTTCGGCGCGGACCGTCGCAACGAGTGCCCGATCGCCAGCGACGACGCAGAGGGCGACGGCACGATCAACACGACCGACGGCGACCCGGCATACGGACCGATCGTGGTCTCGCTGACCAAGACGGGCGACACCAGCCCGACGAAGAGCGCGCTCGCCGTGAAGCGCTTCGACACCGCACCCGGTGGCGAGCTCTCCTACCAGCGCGGCAGCATCAAGGTCTCCTCGAAGGTCGCCAAGGCGATCTCAGACGGACTGTCCGTCGTCGTGATCCACGGTGTCGACCACAACGACAATGGCAAGTACGACGGCGACACCAAGAGCGACCTCGACCCGAGCCTGCCCACCGAGGCCACTGACCCGGCCCTCTGCGGCGTTCTCTCCGCCGCACCTGTCGGTGGCGCTGCCACGGGTAACGGTGGCTCGGCGCCCGAGCAGACCACCGGGCTCATCGCGCTCGGGGGTGGCCTCCTGTTGGTCGCCGCCGGCACCGGTGCCGTCGCAGCGCGTCGGAACCGCGCGCACATCTGATGACTCCGCGTGGGCAGGGCGGTGGACGTCGCGGCAGAGTTGTCGCGGCGACCATCGCCCTGCTTGCGTTGGTCGTCGGGGCGGTTCTTGTGGTCAACGGGCTGCAGAAGTCGGCCGGACCACCGCAGGCCGAGACCGCCGAGGCCCAGGCAGCTCCCACTCCCCGCAAGGCGCCGACGCAAGCACGAGTCGACCTCGGGCCGGTGCTGCCCGGTTCACCACCGGTCGCGTTGGACATCCCCAGCATCGACGTGCACAGCACCAAGATCGTCGGTCTCGGCCTCGCCAAGGACGGCACTATCGAAGTTCCCCGCAACGCCGCCAACCCCGGCTGGTTCACTCCGGGTCCCTCGCCCGGCCAGTTCGGTCCCGCGGTCATCGCCGGGCACGTGGACAGCAAGAAGGGGCCGGCCGTCTTCTACCGACTCGGCGAGCTCCGCCGTGGCGACCGGGTCATGGTGGCCCGCAAGGACGGTTCGGTTGCTTCCTTCGTCATCGACGGGGTGAAGCAGTACGACAAGGACAAGTTCCCCACGCGCGCCGTCTACGGAAACTCCACCAACCGAGCGGAGTTGCGGCTGATCACCTGTGGTGGCCAATATGACAGGAAGACCGGCTACCTCAGCAACATCGTGGCGTTCGCCCACCTCACGGCTTGAGGCAACCGCCTTGTGACCGGGCCTTTACGGGAGCGCTTGAGGCACAGGACGATGGGGGCCGGTTCCGGGTCGAGGAGGCGGTACGCCGATGGGTTTCACGCGAGGGTTCTCCGGCCGGCCCCGGCGGCAGGCGGTCGACCTGCCGCCCGGTCAGTACCTCACCGAGGACTTCCCGGTGCTCACCGCCGGCCCGACCCAGCACGTGCCGACGGAGAGGTGGGAGTTCACCGTCACAACCGAGACGGGTCAGGTGCATCGCTGGGACTGGCCCGCTCTGATGGCAATTCCCGCCGAGACACCGACGGTCGACCTGCATTGCGTCACCAGCTGGTCGAAGATCGCGACCGAATGGCGCGGCGTCTCGCTGGACACGCTGCTCGCTGATGTCGAGACCACCGCGGAGTACGCGCTGATCTCGTCGTACGGCGGATACACCACCAACCTGCCGCTCGAGGACCTCATCGACGGCAAGGCCTGGATCGCCTACCAGTACGACGGGGAAGACCTGCCCGCGGAGCACGGCGGGCCGGCTCGGCTTCTAGTCCCCCACCTCTACTTCTGGAAGAGCGCCAAGTGGGTGCGCGACATCACCCTCTCCCATAGCGACGAACCTGGGTTCTGGGAGACCGCGGGCTACCACAACTACGGCGACCCGTGGCGCGAGCAGCGCTACTGGGACACGTGAGCTGGCGCGCGGCGACCATCGCGGGTGTGCGGCCCGAGACGCCGACCGCGCGCACGGTTGCTTTGCAGGTGCCCGGCTGGCCGGGACACGAGGCCGGCCAGCACCTCGACCTCAGGCTCACGGCAGAAGACGGCTATACCGCCACCCGTTCGTACTCGATCGCGTCGGTGCCCGACGGGGAGGCGGTCGAGGTCACCGTCGAGCGGCTCAAGGACGGAGAGGTGTCGACGTACCTCACCGACGGGGCCAGCGCCGGCGACCAGGTGGAGGTGCGCGGGCCGGTCGGGGGATGGTTCGTGTGGCGGCCCAGGCAGACCGAGCCGGTCCTGCTGGTCGGCGGGGGCTCCGGCGTGGTGCCACTGATGTCGGTCGTTCGACGGCACCGGGAAACAGGGAGCCAAGCCCCACTGCGGCTGCTGTACTCCGTGCGCGACCCGGACGCGATCCTTTACCGCGACGAGCTGGCAGCGCTGGACAAGGACGGCGTCGACATCGGCTACGTGTTCACCCGGCAGGCGCCGGAGGGATGGCCGCGGCCACCTGGTCGACTGGACGCCCCTCTCCTCATAGCGACGGCCTTCTCGCCGGACCTCGCGCCGACGTCGTACGCCTGCGGCCCGACCCGCTTCGTCGAGGACGTCGCCGACCTGCTCGTGATCGCCGGGCACGACCCGCGGCGATTACGCACCGAACGCTTCGGACCCAGTGGAGGAAACCCATGACCGAACCGACTCATCTGGACGGCAACGCGGTCGCCGGGGTGCTGGGCGAGGTGTTCGCGGTCGACGTCACCGCGGCGATCGGACGATGCGACGGCTGTGGTGCGGTCGCGGTGATGGCCGAGACCCGGGTGTACGTCGACGCACCCGGCACAGTGGTCTGCTGCGCCGACTGCGACGCCGTCCTCCTCCGGGTCGTCACCGCACCAGGACGGACCTGGCTGGACCTCCGCGGGCTCTCCTACCTCCAGATCGGCACGACCTGACGCCGTGTCAGCCCCGGGCGAGCCCCACGACATCCCAGCTCCGGGAGTGGTGCCGGTACCTCGTGTTGAGACCCTGGCCTTCGGCGGCGGCGACCATGGCCTCGGGCGGGTGGACGTAGGCGCGGAACGCGTTGCCTCTGAGTCTGCGGAGGGAGTTCTCAGACCAGATCACCGCCCGGGCCACGTGATTGTTGGCCGGGTGGCTGTACACGAGCAGCCGCCTAGCGTGCGCTCCTGCTGCCGAAAGCAGCTGTTCGTAGTCCGGGTAGCAACACACCACGCGGTGCAACACGACCACATCGGCCGCCTCCACCTCTTCCGGCGAACGAGCTATGTCGAGGAAGCGCCTGCTGACCCGGCCGGCCATCCCGGACCGATCCAGCAGCCGGGCTGCCTCCTCCTCGTAGTTGGTGGAGATCTCCAGGTTCGTCACTTTCGACGCCCCGCGGCGCAGCAACTCGACCTGGATCTCACCCACTCCGCCGCCGATCTCGAGGACCGAGGCGCCCTGAACTCCTTGGTCGCTGACGAACTGGACGATCCGGCTCGCCGCCGGGTTCAAGCCGTGCTTGCCGTACCGCCTTGCGGCCCGGCGCGCGAAGCGCCCCGTGAAGACGCCCTCGTAATCCTTGGGGTCGCAGCAGTCAGGCATGGCCCCAGTATCAATGACTCTTCGGCTGGATCCGCAACCTCAAGCCCCAGCCGACGCCACCAAACCGGTGCCCACTGCCGGCGTACGACATGAAGACGGGGCGGCCCGTAGGTCGCCCCGTCTCCATCGCGTGAGACTGCCACGCTGGGTCAGTTCGGCGGTTACACCAGGACTGGCTCGTCGATCCGCTCAGCGGCTGGGGCTGAGAGCTGAATGGTCTTGGCCCTGACGGCCCAGACCAGACCCAGTCCAACCAGGATGAACGTGAGGCCCAAGCCGGCCAGGATTCCGGAGATGGCCAGACCGAGCTGCAGTGCGGAGTGCGTCACGGTTCCGACGCCAAGCTCGGCGATCAGACCGTGTGCAGTGCCTGTCCACGCCTGCGCGCGGGCAGCGGCCTCGATCGGGTTCGAGCGGTCGAAGGCGGCCCAGTAACGGCCGTCCACGTTGAAGTCGTACGTGCCGGCCTTGTAGACCTTGCCCTTGGCGTCCGTGACGTCCTTGTCAAGCACGACGGTCTGGGTGCTCGTGAGGGTGTGGAAGCTCACCGTTGCCATCTGATACATGTACTCAGATGCGGTGTTGACCACCGGGTCGTTGGGGTTGAGGTCGGACTTGACGACCGGGTACTTCCAGTCATCCGTGAGCAGGGACATGATCGCCACTGCTTCCTTCGTGTCGCCGGTTGCATCGGCGAGCTGGCCGTTGTCGTTGTAGGTCAACTCGACGTTCTGCACACCACTGAATGCCTTGAGCGAGTCGTACCCGGCCTGCACCTTGGCGAAGGCAACGCCGCCGCCGACGATGAACCCGAGACCGATCAGCGCAAGGACGATGCCGAGGGTCTGAAAGCGCCTGGTCATGTGAAACACATCCTTTATCTAGTTGAAGCCTGCACTCAGTGTCAGCGTGGACGTGGTTCGCCGCAGGGGCCAAAAGTCCCCCCCGGATAGGGCCCTGGGTCACCATCTCGCGGGCACACGTTGTCGCTGCGAGTCCGACGGAGCTGGCACCATTCCTAGCCCGCGAACTCGAGTGAAGGAGCCGGGACGTGGGCGGATGCCCTTTACGGTCCGGACACCGGCACAGCGCGACTGCCATTTCGCGGCCCACATGCTTCGCGCGTCCTCAGCACCCGTTCTCCCTCGATGCGATCCGCGCGAAAACTTGTCAGGTGCCGAGGTGCTTACGCACTTGCGCCAGTAGGTCAGCCGGGGACAACCACATCGAGGGATACTTGCCGTACCAACGCTGCACACCAGTCTTGTCGATCAAGACGAAACTGTGTCCGGGGAGGCCGGCGTCCATCCCCTTGCCGATCGTGCCGCATGCCTTGGACACGGTGCCGTCGTCGAGCAGGAAGGGCGTCTTGACGCCATTTGGCTGACATGTCGCTGGTGATCTGGTCCCGTGAGTTCATCACGAAGAGCCGCTGGAAGGGCTAAGTGCTACCCGACGTGGTGCGCCCGGCGGCGCGCGCGCTCGAGGGCGACCATCACGCGGGCGGCGAGGCCGGCGGCGGCGATGAGGATCAGGCCACTGAAGGCGACGCGCATCCCGGTCGCCGGACCGGGGCTGCTGCCGAGCCCGGCGCTCAGTGATCCCGCGGCTAGCATGGCGATGGCCACGAGTGCCCAGAACGACCGGCGGGCGCGTCGCAACGGGGAGCGGCCTGCGGGATGGTGGGTCATGGCTACATGTTCAGGTGGGTCTTGGTTTTGGTGTACATCATCAGGATCGTCAGGGCG
>JBDUAP010000107.1:0-8008 GCA_040004585.1 Sporichthyaceae bacterium | reverse complement strand
CCGGACGAGCGGTTGCCGAGGAAGCGGACCGGGTCGAGGTGCTCGCGGGTGCCGCCCGCGGAGACGACGACGTGGCGTCCGGCGAGGTCGAGCCCGGAGGCAGAGCCCGCGAGTTCGGACCGGGCCCGGGCCAGCATCCGCACGCAAGCCTGGAAGATCTGCTCGGGGTCGGGCAGCCGCCCCGGCCCGGAGTCGGCGCCCGTCAGCCGGCCGACCGCCGGGTCGATGACCAGGGCGCCGCGGCTGCGCAACGTCGCGACGTTCGCCTGGGTAGCCGCATGCAGCCACATCTCGGTGTGCATCGCGGGGGCGAAGACGACTGGGCAGCGGGCCGTCAGCAACGTGTTGGTGAGCAGGTCGTCGGCGAGGCCGTGGGCAGCTTTGGCGAGCAGGTCGGCGGTGGCAGGTGCGACGACGACCAGGTCGGCGCCCTGGCCGATCCGCACGTGCGGCACCTCGTGGACGTCATCCCAGACCTCGGTGCTCACCGGCTTCCCGGACAGCGCGGCCCAGGTCGGTGCCCCGACGAAGGCGAGCGCGGACGCGGTCGGCACCACCCGGACGTCGTAGCCGCTCTCGGTGAAGCGCCTCAGCAGCTCGCAGGCCTTGTACGCCGCGATGCCCCCGGTCACGCCAAGAACGACGTTGGCGACGGGGGGCATCAGCGCGCTCCGGTCAGACGACCGGTTCGGTCTTCTCGGCCGTCAGCAGCCCGCCGTTGATCTCCCGCATCGCGATGGACAGCGGCTTCTCGTGGACATGCGTCTCGACCAGCGGCCCGACGTACTCGAGCAGGCCCTCGCCCAGCTGGGAGTAGTAGGCGTTGATCTGACGCGCCCGCTTGGCGGCGTAGATGACCAAGCTGTACTTCGAGTCGGTCGCCTCGAGCAGCTCGTCGATGGGCGGGTTCGTGATGCCCTCGGGCGAGGCGATGGTGCCGGACACAGGCGGCCTTCCGGTTGACGACTTAGGCGGAGATCACCATCAAGGCTAGCAGGCGGTCGACCACATCCTGGACGCTCGTGTTGACCAGCGTCACGTCGAACTCCGTCTCGGCGGCCAGCTCCTCCTTCGCGGTCGCGAGCCTACGGTCGATGACATTCTGTGTCTCGGTGCCCCGTCCGGTCAGCCGGCGCACCAGTTCCTCCCAGCTCGGCGGTGTGAGGAACACGAGCTGCGCGTCGGGCATTGCGGCCCGCACCTGCCGCGCCCCCTGCAACTCGATCTCGAGCAGGACCGGCGCCCCGGACGCGAGGCGGGCGAGCACCGGCTCCCGCGGGGTGCCGTAGTGGTGGCCGGCGAACTCGGCCCACTCCAGCAGGCCGTCCTCGGCGATCAGTCGGGAGAACCGTTCCTCGCTGACGAAGTGGTAGTGCACACCGTCGACCTCGCCGGGCCGGGGGAACCGGGTAGTGGCCGAGACCGACACCCACAGCTCGGGGTGGTGATCACGCAGTTCGCGCACCACCGTGCTCTTGCCGACTCCCGAAGGTCCGGACAGGACGGTCAGCCGCGGCCGAGTCGTCCCAGCAGCCATCAAGCAACCATCAGGCGCTGCCGCCGAACTCCCGCTCAAGAGCGGCAAGCTGCTGCGCGCCGAGCCCACGGACGCGGCGGCTCTCGGAGATGCCGATCTCTTCCATGATCTTGCGGGCGCGCACCTTGCCGACACCGGGCAGCGCCTCGAGGACTGCTGACACCTTCATCTTGCCAACGATGTCACTCTCCCGGCCCTCCTTGAGCACCTCGCTCAGCGACGCGCCGGCATGCTTCAACCGGTTCTTCACCGCCGCCCGCTCCCGCCGCGCGATCGCAGCCTTCTCGAGGGCTGCTGTCCTTTGTTCGGGGGTCAGTGGGGGCAGAGCCACGGCAGGTCACCTCAGCGTAGGGAACGGTGGTGGAGACGCCGTGAACCTAGCGAGTGCAAGGCTCTTCAAGCAATGCGGGTGGCCGGGAAACGGCCGTTCGGACGATGCATTCAGGACCTGACGGACGACCTGCGGGGAGCTGGTGTTGCGGTTTGCGTGACATCAAGTTCGACGGAACGCGACGCCGTCGATGTCGACGCGGTGGCCAGTGGAACGGATGACGATCCGCAACGTGCCGGTGACGACCCCCGTCAGACGCGGCCCGGTGATCACGGCCGAGTAGCGGGTGCTGGAGGTCACGAGCGAAACGGTCTGCAGCCTGCGCGAACCGAGGTAGATGTCGACGCTTCCACAGGTGCTGCACGTCGTGGCGAGCAGGAACAGCTGGCGTGCCTGCGCGCCGGTGCGGGAGAGTGCGGCGCCGTGGACGGTCGACCGGGTGACCGTAGAACGGTAGAACTGGTTACCGGATAGCCGGGTCCATCCCGACGACCGCGTGAGGGAGACGTCGTCCAGGGGCCTACTGGTGCAACGTTCCGGCGACCAGCCGGACACGTTGCCGGCGCGGTCCCGGGCCCTGGTGGAGAAGCAGTACTCATAACCCCCCGTGAGCGAGAGCGACACGGCTGTGTTCCGTGCGGCCCAACCCGTCGGGTAGGTGTAGGCCCCGAAACCCGCGTTCCACGCGGCCCGGCGATAACGGATGTCGTAGCTGCCCACACCGGCGCCGCCGGTGTCGGTGGCGGTCACCGAGATCGCCAGCGGGGATGTGAGAGCCACGATGGCTAGGGCGCTAATGGCTGCCGTAGGGGCGGTCGTGTCCACCGTGAAGGAGCGAGGGGAACTCTCCCGATCGATCCCGGGCTCGTGCGCCGTGACGACGAGGGAGTAGACACCCGTGGCGAGACCAGAGGCCGTCCAGGGGGAGGTGCACGGGGCCGCCGAACCACTGTTCAGGCTGCAGGTGTACGTCGTGCCCGCCGGAGCATGCGACTGAGTGAAGGGCAGGCTGGCCGAGCTGTCCTGAACCGGTACCGCGGGAATGATGGGCCGGAGATCCACCGGCGTGGTGATGACGACGTCGCGCACGACGTGGCGGTTGTTGACGCCACCGGTGGCCGCCGTGAACGCGGGCCGGACCGTGGTCGGGAGCGCCACCGCGACGTCGATGAGAACGGTGCCGTCCATCTGCACCCGCAGCCGGCCGGCGTGATAGCTCGCCCGCACGTCGTGCGCTCGTCCCGTCAGCTCAGGCACGCCGGTGGCCGTGGCCACATAGGTCAGCGTCCGCAGCGTCCCGGAGGCGCCGGTCGCGACACCGACGAAGTTGCCGGACGGGTCTGTGGCTCCCGGATAGGTGTCCAACGTGACGGCGACGCCATGCAGCCCGCCGTATCCGAGTCCGCCGCCGCCCTCGCCCAGCGCCGTGAGTGGTTCCGTCGCGTCGAGCAGGCTGAGCGAGAGCCCGTCGGCGCCGCCGCTGCCGAGGTCGGCGGTGAAGTGGGCGTCGAGCCCCTCGCTCGGCAGCGTCCCGGCCGCCACGACCGACCCCTTGACGCCGTTGGTCGCCGGGGTGAGCACGACGTCTGCGCCGGAGACGGTGGCCGCACCGTTGAGGGTCCAGCCGGCTCCGGTCGGCGCAGGCAGCTCACTGCCGTCGACTCCGACTCCCGTGAGCGTCTCGGTCAACGTGCCCTGACCGTCGTTGCCGGTCACCTCGTAGGTCGCGGGCGGCGCCGCTCCCAGTGCCGTCGGCGTGAAGGTGACCTCCTGCCGGACGACGTCTTCGGGGTTGATGGTCAGCCCCTCGTCGAGCGGGGTGGCGGCCACGAATTCAGCCGACGGGCCCTTGGCCTTCGTGATGGTGACCGGGATGTTGCCGGTGTTGGCCAGCTCGAAGGCGACGGTGCGGGAGTTCCCGAGCGCGACCGAGCCGAACGCCGTCGTGGTCGGCCGCAACACCAGGTGACCCTGCCCGACGATGCCAACCCCGTGCAGGAGGACCGTCAGGGGGCCGGACGTGCTGCTGAGCCCGAGATCGCCGTCTGCGGCGCCCGCAGCCACCGGCGCGAACCGCACCGTGACCGAGATCGACTCCTGCGCGGCAAGCACGGTCCCGGCCCCCGGCAGGTCGGGAGCCGAGAACGGGGCGGCCGGCGACGCGATAGAGGTGATCGTCTCGTCCGACGTCCCCGTGTTGGTGATCACGGTGGTGAGGGACCTGGCGCTCCCGGTCGGCACGTCACCGAAGTCGACGCGGGGAGGTGACGCGCTGAGCCCCGGTGCGGTTCCCACCCCGTGCATGCCGAGCTGGACCTGGCCTTGGTCGGTCGCCAGGGTCAGGGAACCTGCCACCGACCCGGTCGTCGTGGGGGCGAAGGTGACCGGCACCGTGATCGTGCCACCGGTGGCCAGCGTCTGAGGCAGGGTCACCGGTCGCCTGGCGAAGGGTGCCGCGGTCGTCACCGACTGGACTGTCAACGGGCGGGTGGCCGTGAGAACGGCGTCCCGGGAAGGCGAGGTCGACCCGACCGCGACGAGACCGAAGTCCACGGTGGGTCCGGTCAGCCCGGCGCTGGACGGGTTGCCGAAGCCGTGGACGTGGCCGTCCCTCGTGCCCACGTAGACCCGGCCGTTGCTCGTCGCCGGGACGGCGAACTTGCTGGCCAACCCGATCGGTGCCGACCACCTCAGGTTCATCGTTCCCGCGGCCGTGGGAACCGCGTCGTAGGCCCGCAGCTGCCCGCCGCTGCCCGTCGACCCCGAGGAGTAGACCGTCCAGACGAGAGCAGACCCCGCGTTCGTGCCGAAGGACGTGACGATCGGGGACCCCGAGGTGTAGCCGAAGTTGCTGCCGCTCGTCCCGGCCGACGACAGCGCCGGCTCCCCCGACGTGGTGACCGACCGCCGATGCGCGCGCAAGGGGCCTTGGTTCTCGACGTAGTAGACCCAGCCGCCTTCTCCTCCGTAGACCGCAGGCGATCCCCATACGCCTTTGTAGGGGCCACCTGTCTGGACCACGGCGTCCGTGCCACCCGGACCCTGGGCCCGACCTCCGAGGTTGTCCGCGTCGAGCAGGAACACCCGGCCGTCCTTGCCGGTCTGCACGACCAGGCGTGGATGCGAGGTCGTGCCGAACGATGCCGGCAGCGGAACGGGCCCCCCCGAGCCGAAGTCCGTGTCGTACGTGTCGAGGGTGATCACGTCGGACGGCGCGAAGAAGTCCTTCGCGCTGAGCTTGCCGGCCGCATCGACACCTAGCCGCACGAGGGAGTCACCGAGCGTCCCGGGCGGGCTCAGACCAGGCCCGATCGGGGGCGAGACCCCGTTGCCCGTCGCGAGGAAGATCCGGGGGCGTCCCGACGGGTCGTCGCCGTCGGTCGAGAGGCCACCGCCGCCTTGCCAGATGCCGCCACGACCCCGGGTGCCGGTGACCGACGTCCAAACAGCCTTCATCGCGGGGAAGCCGCCGGTGGGGACGCCAACTCCCATCACCCATCCCCGGTATGCGCCTCGGTCGCAATGCGCACCGAACGCTATGTAGACGACGCCGTGGGAGAGCAGCAGTCCGGGTCGTTGCATCTGCACGAGCGGGTCGAACGTCACGCTCGGGTCGTTGTCGGCGGTGCCCTGGAGCAGAAACGGGTAGCCGGTGCGCTCGGCGCCGCTGGTCCGGTCGACCGCATGCAGGTGCCACACCGGCCGGTCTGGAAAGGTCGAGTTGGGAACGGTCTTGGTCGTCAGGTAGACCGTGTCGGTTGCCGGGTCGTAAACGGGGGTGGACGTGGAGCCGAGGTCCGGCACCAGGTCGCCGCACCCGCCGGGCACCGCGGAGGACAAGAAGGGCGCGCCGAAGTTGCGGGGTCCCCACACCACGGCCCCGGTCGCAGAGTTGAGCGCGTAGGCCTTGGCCTTCTCGGTCGTCACCACGACGGTGTTGCCGATCACGAGCGGCTGGGCGTAGACGCTTCCGTCCACGACCGTGTCGAAGAGGCGACCGAAGTCGCCGCCACTGACCTCGGCCGGCGACAACCCCGGCTCTGCCTGGTCCCATCCGTGGCGGGCCGAGTTGTGCGACGCCATGATGTCGTCGGCCAGTGCCGGACTGGACGGCAGCGCTGCCAGCGCGACGGCACCGGCTGCGACGACCAGGGCCCAGGCCAAGGCAGGCACGCCACCCCGCGATGCCCGCGTCACGATCCCCAGCCCCCTGATGTCGCACCGGCACCGGGCTGGAAATGTATCCGGCCATGCCCTAGATCAGGTATCTAATCACCCATTTGGGCGCTCAAGGACGAGGCGATGGCCGCGGCCGCGGCCGCGGCGGCGATGTCGGGCGCACCGGTGATCGGCCGCCCGATCACGAGCAGGTCTGCCCCGGCGCGAGCCGCCTGCTCGGGGGTGGCCACCCGGGACTGGTCACCGGTCGCGGCTCCGGCGGGTCGCACTCCCGGGGTGATGAGGGTGATGTCGGGCCCCACCTCACGTCGTACCCCCGCCACCTCGTTCGGCGAGCACACGATGGCCCGCGCGCCGGCCGCGACCGCGAGCGCCGACAGGCGACAGGCGGCATCGGTGGCCGGACCGCGCAGACCGACGGCGTCGAGGTCGTCGAGGGTCAAGGACGTGAGCACCGTGACGGCGGTGATGCGCGAACCGGGAAGGGCGTCCGCGGCAGCTCGGATCATGGCTGCGCCGCCGGTGGCGTGCACGGTGAGGTAGTCGGGACCGAGCTCGGCGACCGAGCGAGCCGCACCGGACACGGTGTTGGGGATGTCGTGCAGCTTGAGGTCGAGGAAGACCGCGCGGCCGCCGCTGGCCTCCCGGCACTTCCGCACCGCGTCTGCGCCGTGGCGAAGGAAGAGCTCGAGGCCGACCTTGACGGTGCTCACGTGCGGACCTGCTGCGGCGGCCCAGGCGATGGCCTCTTCCAGGTCGCCGGTGTCCAGGGCGAGCGCGACCGTGGTCATGCGGGATCCCGGTGGGCGTAGCCGACGGCATCGGCGAGCCGCTCGAAGCCTCGCGCGGCGAGCGCGTTGGCGAGCTCGCGCAGGACTCGCGGCGGGGCACCGGGGTCGTTGAAGATCGCGGTCCCCACCGAGACCGCCGACGCGCCGGCCAGCACCAGCTCGAGGGCATCCAGTCCGGTACGCACGCCTCCCATCCCGATGATGGGCACCTCGGGGAGGGCCGCGTGCACCTGCCAGATGCAGCGAACGGCAACCGGGCGGATCGCGGGCCCGGACAGACCCCCGGTGACGCCCGCCAGCACCGGCCGCATCGTGTCGAGGTCCAGGGCCATGCCGAGCAGGGTGTTGATCATCGACAGGCCGTCTGCACCTGCATCAACACAGGACCGCGCCACCGACACGATGTCGGTCACGTCCGGCGAGAGCTTGGCGAACACCGGCACCGACGGCGCGGTCTGCGCCCGGACGGCCGACACCACGGCGGCGGCCGCGTCGGGGTCACACGCGAAGACCAACCCGCGATCGGCGACGTTGGGGCAGGAGATGTTCACTTCCAGGGCGGTCAACCCGGGCGACCCGCGTAGCCGCCGCGCCAGCTCCGCGTAGTCCTCGACGCTGCTGCCGGCGATCGACACCACGGCCCGAGCGCCGTGCTCGGCCAGCCAGGGCAGGTCGTGCTCGAGGAACGCGTCGATGCCCGGGCCCTGCAAGCCAATCGAGTTGAGCATCCCGCTCGGCGTCTCGGCCATCCGTGGAGTCGCCCGGCCCGAGCGCGCTTCGCGCTGGATGGACTTGGTGACCACCCCGCCGATCACGGCGATGTCGAAGAACTGGGCCAGCTCACGGCCGGCGGCGGCGCAGCCCGACGCCGTCAGAACCGGGTTCGGCAGGGTGAGGTGCCCGAGCACCGCGGTCATGTCGCAGGTGGGCTCCGGCGGCGCGGACGGGGCGGGGACCGTGCGCACGCTGAACGTCATCGGGCACCTGCCACGGGTGCGCCGTAAGTGTCGGCCGGGACCGTGCCGACGGCATCCCACCTCACCCGGTCACCGAGAAACACCGGCCCCTCGACACAGGACCGCACCATCCGGGTGACGCCGTCGTCACCCTCGACGGGCAGCACGCAGGTCATGCACACCCCGATGCCGCAGGCCATCGACTCCTCGACCG
>JBDUAP010000106.1:0-8066 GCA_040004585.1 Sporichthyaceae bacterium | reverse complement strand
CCGAGCTGTTGACCGCTCATCGAAGGCCTCCTCAGGGCTCGAGCGCTCAGACGACTGCGCGAGAGATGCCCATCGACCAACTCTCGAAAACGTGGGCTGGCGGAGAAGCCGACCGGGCCCGCGCCAGTTAGCCTGGCTGCGCCCGGGACGCCCACGTCCGGTCGCGCAAGGAGGTCGAGCCGTGCTCCGCAGAGTGCTCCTGTCGCTGTCCCGCAGCGGCAGGGTGCGCCACCTGGTCGAGACCGCCCCGGTGTCGCGCGGGGTGGTGGCGCGCTTCGTCGCCGGCGCGAGTGGGGAGGAGGCCGCCGCGGCGTCCCGTCGCCTGGTCGAGAGCGGCCGGCTCGTGTCCTTGGACCGACTCGGTGAGGACACGGTCGAGCGCTCGCAAGCCGATGCCACCCGTGTTGCCTACGTCACCCTGCTCAAGCTGCTGGCCGAGGACGGCCTGACCGCAGCGGCCGAGGTCTCGGTGAAGCTCTCGGCTGTCGGCCAGGCGCTGCCCGGCGACGGAGAGACGCTGGCGCTGGACAACGCCTTCGCGATCTGCGAGGCCGCCCGCGACGCCGGCACGACGGTCACCCTCGACATGGAGGACCACACCACCACCGACTCAACGCTGCGAATCCTCGGGGACCTGCGGCGGGACTTCCCGTCCACCGGGGCCGTGGTCCAGGCCTACCTTCGCCGGACTGAGGCCGATTGCCGCGACCTGGCCACTCCGGGTTCCCGGGTCCGCTTGTGCAAGGGCGCCTATAAGGAGCCGGCTTCGGTCGCGTACCAGGGCAAGGACGAGGTCGACCGCTCGTACGTGCGCTGCCTCAAGATCCTGATGGCAGGACCGGGCTACCCGATGGTCGCCACCCACGACCCTCGGCTGGTGGCGATCACCGACGACCTGGTCCGCCGCAACGGTCGCGAGAAGGGCAGCTACGAGTACCAGATGCTCTATGGCATCCGGCCGAACGAGCAGCTTCGGCTCGCGGCGCGCGGGGAGCGGATGCGGGTCTACCTTCCGTACGGCGACGAGTGGTACGGCTATCTCGTGCGCCGGATGGCAGAGCGCCCGGCGAACCTGGCCTTCTTCCTCCGGGCCCTCGCGACGAAGGGATAGGCGATGGCGACTCAGACGACTGTGCGGGCCATGGAGCGGGTCGCGGTGCTCGGCACCGGCAAGATGGGCGAGGCGCTGCTCTCGGGCATGCTACGGGCCGGGCGCAAGCCGGCCGACGTCCTGGTTACCGCCCGGCGTCCCGAGCGGGCCGAGCTGCTCGCCCAGCGCTACGGCGTACAGGTGCTCGACAACGCTGCGGCGGCCAAAGCCGCCGACACCCTGATCCTCGCGGTGAAACCGCAGGACATGGCTGCGCTGCTCGACGAGCTCGGGGAGCACGTGCCGGCGGACCGGCTGGTCGTGTCGGTCGCCGCCGGCATCCCCACGGCGTTCATCGAGCGCCGGCTCCCGGAGGGCGCGCCGGTGGTCCGGGTCATGTCCAACACCCCGGTGCTGGTCGACGAGGCGATGAGCGCCATCTCGGCCGGCGCGAGCGCGACCGAGGAGCACCTGCAGCGCACTGAGGCGATCTTCGCGCCCGTCGGCAAGATCATCCGCGTGCCGGAGTCCCAGCAGGACGCCGTCACCGCGCTGTCCGGAAGTGGTCCGGCCTACTTCTTCTATCTCGTCGAGGCGATGATCGACGCGGGCATCCTGCTCGGGCTGCCGCGCGCCGTGGCGCACGATCTCATCGTGCAGTCGGCGATCGGCGCCGCCGTGATGTTGCGCGACACTGGCGAGCACCCCGTGACGCTGCGCGAGGCAGTGACCTCGCCGGGCGGGACAACCATCAATGCGATCCGTGAGCTGGAGAACCACGGCGTGCGGGCCGCGATGCTCGCCGCTCTGGAGGCAGCGCGCGACCGCGGCCGCGAGCTGGCCGGCGGCGAATGACTCGGCTCTTACGATGACCGGGTGAGACTGTCCGCGTCGGCCCTGTGCCTGGGTGTGCTGGTTGCCAGCATCGCCGGTTGTAGCGCCGACGACAGCGGGATCCGGCTCGGCACCGTCGGGCGGTCCACGGTCACCGAGGTCGTCGAGGCGCCGGCGACGGTGACCGCCAAGGCCACAGCCGAGGTGACCTCAGCAGCGGACGGCCGGATCAGCGAGCTGCGCGTGCGGGAAGGCCAGACCGTCCGCTCTGGGAAGGTCCTGCTGCGGATGAGCTCGCCCCGAGCAGAGCGCCAGCTCCGGGACGCCCGCCGGGCCGACGCGGAGGCGGCCTCGGCCGGCAACGTGTCGCTGCAAGGAGGGGGGCTCACATCGGCGCAGCGCCGGGCCGACGCCAACGCGCAGGCTGCGTTCGTCGCGGCCCGGAGGTCGGCCAAGCAGATCGCGGACCCTCAGGTGCGGGCCCAGGCGCTGGCCGCGCAGCGCGCTTCCGAGGCGCAGTACGCCGCGGCCCGGGCGCAGGCACAGGACGCCGTACGCCAGTTCAACGCCGGGTTGGGCAGCCTGTCCAACGCGATCGGCTCGCTCGCCTCGGCGCAACGCGTGCAGACCCGAGCTGCAGTGGCCGCTGCGCAGCGCACGGTGGCTGCGCTGACGGTCCGGTCGCCCATTGCCGGAAGAGTCTCGTTGACGACCGGCGGCCAGCCCTCGGGCAGCACAGGTTCCGGGACGTCGCTGCTCGACCAGCTCCCCGACAGCCTGCGCGGGCAGGCCGGTGACCTGCTCGGCAGCAGTGGTGGCGCTCAGGTCACCGGCAGCCTCACCGAGGGCCAGCCGGTCCGGTCCGGGCAGCTCCTCCTCCGCGTGACCGATGACTCCACTCTCACGCTGGCTGCGCAGGTCGACGAGACAGATGTGCTGCTCGTCAAGCCCGGGGTCGTCGCCCGGGCCGAGCTCGACGCGGTTCCGAACGCGGCGTACGACGCCAACGTCACCAGCATCGACCCGACCCCGTCGACGTCGACGCGCGGCGGGGTTGCCTACACCGTGCGGCTCTCGCTCGGTCGCGGCACCGAGGATGACGGCACCACCGCGCCGGAACCCCGACCTGGCATGAGTGCCGTCGTGAACCTCAAGGTCCGGACGGCCACCGACGCGATCGCGGTGCCCGCCGCGGCCGTGTTCCGCGACGGCAGACGGGACGCGGTGTGGGTGGTCCGCGCGAACATCGCCCGCAAACGGCTTGTCCGCCTTGGTGCTCAGGGGCAGGACACGATCCAGATCGTCGAAGGCCTCAAGGGCGGGGAGCGCATCGTCGTGCGCGGCGCTGACCGCGTGCGCGACGGGCAACGCCCGCAGTGACGGGAGCCGTCGAGGCGCTCGACGTACGGCGCAGCTACCAGCTCGACGGCGTCGCGGTCGAGGCGCTGCGGGGCGTCACTCTGCGGATCGATCCTGGGGAGTACGTCGCGATCGTCGGGCCGTCCGGCTCGGGCAAGTCCACGCTGATGCACCTGCTCGGCTGCCTGGACCGCCCGACGTCGGGCACCCTGCGCATCGGTGGCGTCGACGTCGCTGAGATGTCCGAGGTCGAGCTCGCGTCGCTGCGCAACGCCGCCATCGGTTTCGTGTTCCAGTCCTTCCAGCTCCTCACCCGCACAACTGCGCTGGAGAACGTCGCCCTGCCACTGGTCTACCGCGGCGTACGACGGGCGCAGCGGCGCGCCCAGGCGGGCGACGCGCTGGCGGCCGTGGGGTTGGGACATCGCTTGGGACACCGTCCCGGCCAGCTCTCCGGCGGTGAGCAGCAGCGGGTCGCCATCGCGCGAGCCCTGGTCGGCGAGCCGGCATTCCTGCTCGCTGACGAGCCGACGGGGAACCTCGACACTCGCAGCGGCGCCGACATCCTGGAGATCCTCGGCCGGCTGAACTCCGAGCGAGGTGTCGCCGTGGTCGTTGTCACGCACGACCGTGACGTGGCCGCGCTGGCCCGCCGCCGGATCACCATGCGCGATGGCTTGCTCGAGTCGGACAGCGGCCCGGCATGAAAGTGGGGGAGGCGACCCGGGTCGCGCTGGATGCCCTGCGGGCCAACGGTTTGCGCAGCGCGCTCACGATGCTCGGCGTCATTATCGGCGTCGCCGCAGTCGTCATCCTGGTGGCGATCGGCAGTGGCGCGAAGCAGGAGGTCGAACAGCAGGTCGAGGGGCTCGGCTCGAACATCATCATCGTCGTGCCGGGCCGTTTCGAGTTTGGCTCAGCACCGTCGGTGAGCAGGCTCACCCTCGATGACGTCGAGCTGCTCGGCAGGGTCGTAGGCGATCCCGACCGGGTGGCGGTGAGCATCGCGTCTGGTGAGATCGTCCGAGTCGGGTCGCGCGAGGCGTTCGTCACGGTCAACGGCGTGAACGAGAGCGTGCCCAACGTCTTCAACCGGCCGCTCGCCCGCGGGGACTACATCACCCAGACAGACGTCGACACTCGGCGCCGGGTGGCCGTCCTGGGTTCCAGCGTCGTGCGCAAGGTGTTCGGCGACGTGGACCCGCTCGGCCGACAGGTGTCCATCGCCGGCGTGCGGTTCCGGGTGATCGGGGTGTTCGCGCAGGTCGGCACGACGTTCGGTGTCGACCGTGACTCCGAGGTGCACATCCCGGTGACCGCGGCTCAGCGGCTGTTCGGCGTCGATCGCATCGACGGGCTTGCGGTGAAGGCGCCGACCTCCGACTCGGTCGAAGTGCTGCAGAAGAAGTTGCTCGCGGCGCTGCAGAACAAGTACACCGGCGAGGAGTTCTCGGCGGTCACCCAGACCCAGATCCTCGGCACCATCGGGCGCATCCTCGGACTGCTGACGTTGGTGCTCGCAGCGATCGCGGCCATCTCGCTGCTCGTCGGCGGCGTCGGAGTCTCGAACATCATGCTGGTCAGCGTCCGGGAGCGGACCCGCGAGATCGGGCTGCGCAAGGCCCTGGGGGCCCGGCAGCGCGACATCCTCCTGCAGTTCCTCATCGAGGCGGTCCTGCTCTGTGTCGTCGGGGGCGTCATCGGCATCGGCATCGGGGTGGGCACTGCGCTGCTCGTCGACACCCTCTCGCCCTTGCCGGCGGTCATCGCCTGGTGGTCACCCGCGCTGGCCTTCGCCGTGTCGGCTGCGGTGGGCATCTTCTTCGGCGTCGCACCGGCCCGACGGGCAGGGCGCTTGGACCCTGTCGTCGCCCTGCGCACGGAGTGACCGGAACCAGCAGTCCTCCCCGAATGCCTCACGGCCTGCGGTCGGGTGGGATGACGCCAGTCACGAGAAGAGAGCGAATTGGCAGCCCGGGCGGTACCAACTGAGGTGACGCGCTGTGCAGCACGGATAGGCGGACCCACTCCCCGACGTGAACTGGGCGCCCCACCTCGAGGCCAGGGGGAAGATCGAGAGACGCTTCCGTAACCTCGTCTGTCACGGCGAGCCATCGGCCCGTTCGCCTGGTCGTCCGAACGAAGACTGTGCGGTCGCCGCCCTGGTCCAGCGCGTCGTCCAGGGAACTGTCCTTGTATATGGGTACACCGGTCTCGGGTTGCGTCCAGCTACTGGGCCATCCGTGGTGCCATGGCCCGATCACATCCGGGTGGGCCAGGCCCTCGCCGGAGGGGTACTGCTGTTCGCGCGCATGTCGGAGCTGCAGCCTGTCATCGCGGGTGGAGAGGTATCGCTCCTTGCCCTCGGGTGTGAGGTCCCACGTCTGGCTCTCGTGCAACTCGTGTTCCCAGGCATCGGCACTGGCAGCGACCAGAGCGGTCAGGCTGGCGCTGGCCACTTGATACCCCCGGTTGCCGTAGCTGAGGTCCAGAACCGGAGAGCGAACGTCACGGCCGCCGATCACAGCCGAGAAATCCCACCCTGCCGCCGTGACCACGACCCAGTCGGGACACCACCCCTCGGCATCCGCGATGGTCCGTCGGTGGACTGTTTCGGCGGCGATCTCCGCGCAGCCCAGCAACGGCCCTATCCCGCCCAACAAGATCGATTGAGGGTAGCTCCCGTCCATCACGCTCAACAGCGCGATCAGTTCCACCGGCAGGACCATCGGAGCGAAGGCAGCCCGAAGATCGTCCAGTTGCGATGTGGAAGCACCAACCAAGAAGATCGCTTCCTCGGGCCGGCGCCGCACGAACATGGCCCGAAGCCTCTCTGCTTCGGCCAACATCGTCCTCGCGGCGACATCTTGATCGCTGCCGCCCGCCACCTGTCCCATGCCAGGAGCCTAGGTCGCCCACTCAGTCACGACAGAACACGCTTGCAGGCTTGGGTAGGCGGCCCCAAACCTGGGGCGCCCGCGGCAAACGCCTGACTGAGCTGGCTCCGAGGCTCAACCGACTGGCGACGGCTGACGAGGTCTTTGAGGTGAGACCTGGGACCTCTCCCGTGGACGAAGCTGTTGCCAGACTCGTTGCGGCCTATCGCTACGCCGGGCTGACGGCGATTCGCCCGCCGGGCAGAGACATCGGCCGGGTCTTGTCGGACATCGAGCGGGAGATCGCGCCGCTGCGCTTACCCGAGGAGCTCGTGCGCTTCTGGCAGATTGTCGACCCGACGACCATCACTGTCGCGCCGTATCCACACCTCACGACGGCCGACTTCGCGCTGCACTCGTGGAAGTCCCATCGTGACGAGATTCCGGGGATGACTCCGAGGCTCCTCTTCCCGGTTGCCTACGAGAGCCACGAGTTCCTGTTCGTGGAACTGGAAGACGGCCGCGGTGACGCCGGCGCGGTCCTCGAGTGGGGGTATGCCGGCTCGTCGTTCTACGTCCGTTTCCCGACACTCTCCGGCTACCTCGACCTGCTGGCAACCATGATCGAGTTGGGCGAGTTCACCCGCCATGAGCGCGATGAGGACGCGTGGGTCGACTTCGATCCTGAGAGGCGATGGCCAGACGCGCAAGGCGTTCGACTGAGGGCCGCACAGCCCCTTTCGAGGCTGGGTGACGCCCGCGAGATCGACCAGGACGTTCGTGTCTGGCCGGAGCACTGGCTGGCGGCCAACGGCCTCACCGCCGAGATGCGCTCACCGCGCGGCGCGTCGACGACGGTCGCCGCCCTACTTCGAGGTGCTGCGGCGGGCACCCTGATGACCGGGACAATCCGTGCCAAGGTGACGAGCCTGGCGGGATCGGGAGAAGGTAGCCGCGTCGCGGTCGACGACGGAACCGGCCTCCTCGACCTATGGTGCCCAGCCTCCGTCTGCACTTACGGTCCTGTTATCCGGCGCGAGTTCGAGTTCGATGTCGTCGTGCAGCCCAACCCGTCTTCTCCGCCGGACTGGCGACCAGAACAGCGCGAGATCACGGACCGTGCGTCGGCACAGGATCTCGAAGGCGCGCAGTCGGCCGCGATGGATCTCTTCGCGAAGGCGTTCCAGACCCCGGCGGCTGCTGAGGCCATCGCACTCCGGCCTCTCGATTGAAGGACAAGCGCATAGGCGCACCGTTCACCCCGTACCTGCCGCGCATCGGTGTCCGCATTGCCGTTCTCTACGTGTTGTGACGCGCGGCGCAGCTCGACCCCGTCGTCACCCTGCGGACGGAGCAATGGGTAGCGTGCGCGAATGAGCCGGTCGCTGGTGCTGCCGTGGGACGACAACCTCATCGGCTACGACTTCGGACCGTCCCACCCGCTCAACCCGGTCCGCGTCGACCTCACCTTGCGGCTGGCGCGCGCCCTGGGCCTGCTTGACCTGCCGAACGTCTCGCAGACCTCGGTCGAACCGGCCGGCGACGACGTGCTGCAACTCGTGCACGAGGCCGACTACATCGAGGCCGTACGCCGGGTCAGTGCCGATCCGGCCCACCCCGACCTGGCACGCGGCCTGGGCAGCCCCGACAACCCGGCCTTCGCCGGGATGCACGAGGCGTCAGCGCTGGTCGCCGGTGCAACGGTGGCCGCGGCGCGGGCGGTCTGGACCGGCGAGGCTGAGCACGCAGTCAGCGTCGCCGGCGGCCTGCATCACGCGATGCCCGACGCCGCCAGCGGCTTCTGCATCTACAACGACCCGGCCATCGCCATCGCGTGGCTGCTCGTGCAGGGCGCCGAGCGCATTGCCTACGTCGATGTCGACGTCCATCACGGCGACGGCGTCGAG
>JBDUAP010000105.1:0-8075 GCA_040004585.1 Sporichthyaceae bacterium | reverse complement strand
GTGATGGGGCGCTCCGACGGCGCCATCAAACAGCTTCAGCTGCGCGCCGTACGAGAGCTGGCGAAGCTCCTCCCGGAGCCGGTGCAATGAGGCGCCCACGGACCGTAACCCCACGCCTGGCCGGTCGTTCTCACGTCGGACGGGGACCACTGGGGGCTCAGGATATGCACACCGCACAGCGAGGGGGGTGTCAGCGGTGATCACGGACGTCTTCCGATCGCCGGCGCAGCGGCGGCAGGCCGAGCAGTTCGCCGACCTCCTCGAGGGTCGCCTGACGGCCTCCGGCCACGAGCTCGAGTCACTGCTCACCCTTGCCGCGTCGTTGCGTGCGCCCGAGGTGGCGCCGCCGTCCGACTTCAGCTCCGCACTTCGAGCCCGGCTGGTGCAGGAGACCTCGCAGCACTTGCCGGCAACCCGGGTCCCGTCGCGGCGCAGTGGTGAGGCCCAGGAGTCGCGCTCCCACCGGATCCGCCAGACCGTTGCTGCGCTGACGGCCGTGGCCATCGTCGGCGGAGCGGGCGCGGCGGCTGCCAGCACCCGGGCATTGCCGGGCGACTCCCTCTACGGCCTCAAGCGCGGTCTCGAGGCCGCCCAGCTCTCGCTGGCGGGCTCGGAGATGGCTCGCGGCCGCGAGCTGCTCGAGCAGGCGGACGCGCGCCTCGGTGAGGCGGAGACGATGGCGGCATCCGGGCAGGCGGCTGACGCGGACTCCCGCGCCCGGATCGGACAGGCACTCGCCGACATGGACACAGCCGTTCGTGACGGCTCGACGGTGCTCACCGATGTCTACCGCCAGACCGGCGATACGGCGGCCCTGGCCATGCTCGACCGGTTCGTCATCGAACAGCAACGACGGCTCGATGCCCTGCTCGACCGCCTCGCCGGCATCGACCCGGCCCTGCGCGATGCGGCCGATGCGACCGTCGAGCTGCTGGCTGCCCTGCATGCACACGTGGCCGCCGTCACCCCCACGGCAGCGGGGGTCAACAACTCAGCCGGCGCCGCGCGAGATCCCCGGCCGTTGGGCGACGGCTGGGAGGTCAGCCGGGCCGCCGACAACCTCGTATCGACCCAGGGGCTCGTGGGCGTCACGGGGCCTTCGTCTTCTTCAGCGTCGGGAAACCCGCAGGGCTCCAGCAACCCGGGCGCCGGTCTCGTCGCGGACGCCTCGGAAGCCGGAAGCAGCGCGACGGCCCTGATTGGGACGCCTGACCCTACGGTCGCGGGCACGGGAGCCGCCCCGGCGCCAGCACCCACCGCGGTGCCCGCGCCGCCCGTCATCACCCCGCCGACGACCGTGCCTACCGTGGCGGTTCCTCAGGTCGATGTCGAAGCACCGTGCGTGCCGGTGGCACCCCTCACCACCTGCTGATTACCATGCCCGCGGCTGCTAGAAGAAGACCGAGCGGCGTTGCATCAGCAGGCGATATAACGTGTGCTGGATCGTCTCGCGGACCTGGTCGGTGATGTTGAACACCAGCATCGGGTCGTCCGCTGCCTCGGGCCCGAGCCCGTCGGTCCGGATCGGCTCGCCGAACTCGATGATCCACTTGCTGGGCAACGGGATCATGCCGAGCGGTCCGAGCCATGGGAAGGTCGGCGTCACCGGCAGGTAGGGCAACCCCAGCAGCCGCGCCAGCGTCTTCATGTTGCCCAGGATCGGGTAGATCTCCTCCGCTCCGACGATGGAGCACGGCACGATCGGCACCTGGGCGCGCAGCGCGGCCGAGACGAAGCCGCCACGACCGAAACGCTGCAGCTTGTATCGCTCCGAGAACGGCTTGCCGATGCCCTTGAAGCCCTCCGGCCAGACACCGACGAGCTCTCCCTTGCGCAGCAGGCGCTCCGCGTCGGCGTTGCACGCCAGAGTCGTCCCGGTCTTGCGAGCCAGCTCGCCGATGATCGGCGTCTGGAAGACCAGGTCGGCACCGAGCATGCGCAGGTGCCGGTGGCCGGAGTGATGGTCCAGCAGCGCCAGCTGCGTCATCACGGAGTCCAGCGGGACAGTGCCGGAGTGGTTCGAGACCACGAGAGCGCCACCCTCGGCCGGCACGTTTTCCAAACCGCGCGTCTCCACCCGGAAGTACTTGTTGTAGAGCGGGCGCATCATGGCGAGCAGGACCTTGTCGGTGAGCTCGGGGTCGAAGCCGAACTCGTCGATCTCGATGTCGCCGGTCAGGCGCCTGCGCAGGAACGCCAGCACACCCGCGAGCTTGCGCTCCCAATCCTCCTCGAGCCGCTCGCGAGGATTCGCGGCTCCGTCAACCGGCTCGATGGCCGCCGTCAACTCGTCGAACACCTCAGCCGGGGGTAGCGTCTCTGCGCCCGCGCGGGGCTTGGCGCCCTTGCGGGCGGTCTTGGGGGGTCGCCTGCGCGCGGCAGCGGGCGGATCGCGCCTCTCGGCAGGAGGCTTGGCGTCCGGATCGAGCAACGGCGACGTCGTACGACTTCGTGATCGCTCATCGCTCGCTCTTGCCGCGCCGGCAGCCACCGCTTCGCTCGCCGACCTGGGGGGCCGCCGCTTGGGCCGGTCTCCGTCGATGGGGATAACCCGGGCCTCAGGCATCGACCTGTCCCTTCTCGCCCCTGGCCAGTACGTCGACCAGCCGCCGCTCCACTGCCGTCACCGTGTCCCGTGACAAGGGTCCACGCAAGCCCTGCTGCGACACGAAGTCGTCGAAGGCCTCGACGGTGTTGTAGCGGGGCGCGAAGCCGAGGATCTCGCGCATCGCCGTCGTGTCCATCACCCGACCGTAGGTGAGGAAACGAATCTGCTCGGGTGAGAAGTCGGCCACCCCGAGCCGGCGCAGCACCTGGCCGATCCAGGGCGCAGCCGGCGACGGCAGCGGGAGCATGGGTCGCCCCGCGCGGTGGATCGCCTGCGACAGGAGGACGACCCCGTCCCCCGCGACGTTGAACGTGCCGGGGTGGTCCTCCAACGTGCTACGCCAAAGCACCTCCAGGCCGTCGCGTTCGTGCACCACTTGCAGCCGCGGGTCGAAGCCCAGCACGGTCGGCACCACCTTCAGCGCGAAGTAGGAGGTCAGGGCCGTCTGCACCCGTGGACCGACGAAGTTGGCGAACCGAAGCGTGGTCACCTTGACGTCCGGCCGACGACGCGCGAAGCCGCGCACGTAGCTCTCGACCTCGACCGAGTCCTTCGCGTAGCCCGAGCGGGCCATCGCGTTGGGCTCCATGTCCTCGGTGAACATTGCGGGATCACTCGGCGATGACCCGTAGACCGCGCTCGACGACTTGACGACGAGCTTGCGCACGCTGGGCGCCTTCTGGCACGCCGCGAGGAGCTGCATCGTGCCGATGACGTTGATCTCCTTCATCGTGGCCCGGCCCCCCGCCCCCACGGGGGTCGCTATGACGGCCATGTGCACGACTGTGTCGACCTCGGCCTGGCTGATGACCTTGCCGATGATCGGGTTGCGGATGTCGGCGCGCACGAACTCCGCGTCACCGAGATCCTGTTTGGGGGGTACGACGTCGACGCCGATCACGCGGGAGATGTCAGGGTCGGCCTGCAGCAACTGGGTGAACCGGCCGCCGAGATAGCGGGATACGCCGGTCACCATCACGACCCGGCCCACGCGACGCCTACTTCTTGTTACGGCGCTGGACGCGGGTCTTCTTCAGCAGCTTGCGGTGTTTCTTCTTCGCCATGCGCTTGCGGCGCTTCTTGATGACCGAACCCACCAGTGACCCTCTGCTCTGTCGACGACGAAGGCCCAGCCTACCCCGCCTGACCTGGGCGTCCTGGCCGCGACCGGATCGGTCCGGCACAGGCCGTGACCTCCGCCTTCCGCATTCGTGGTGACCTCTGACACCCGCGGCCGCCGTGGCCTCACGTTGGAAGGCATCCCAGATGCGGAGAAGACCCCTGCAGCGGCACATCCTGGCCGCCAGCGCGGCCGGAGCGGTGCTCGCCGTGACGGCGGCAGTCCTGCCCACACTCCCGGTCATTCCGGGCGGGGCGGCCTACGTGCTGACCCAACTGTGGACCGGCGCCCAGGTGCCGTTCACGTTGACAGCCACTGACGCCGGATAGCCAAAGGTCCGGTGCCAAGACGGCCGCGTCCAATCCGCGGGCGCGGTCGTTCTTCGTTTCCGTTCGAGGTGGGCTACGCCGTGTCGACGTAGGACTGGCGCAGGTAGTCGTGCACCGCCTGCTCGGGGACCCGGAACGAGCGACCGACCCGCACGGCGGGCAGCGTGCCCGCGTGCACCAGCCGGTAGACCGTCATCTTCGAGACCCGCATGACGGCGGCGACCTCGGCGACGGTCAGGAACGTGACCTCCGAGAGCGGCCGATCGGGACGATCTGCAGAACCGCGAGCAACCATGGCGCACCGGACCTTCAGCACGTGACGGGCGCCGGCTTCCCCACCGGCAGCACTCCAGTCGCACGCGCTCTGGCCGTAAGAGTAGGGGCGGAAGTGCCTCGTGGGATAGGGGAGTCCTGGAACTGGTCGACAACGTCACCCGGTCGGGCGTGCCCCGGACATGGTCTGCGGCACCTGGAACCAGGCTCGCAGGTCGGCGGCAGGCACCGGCCGGCTGAAGAGGAAGCCTTGCGCCAGCTCGCAGCCGAGACCGACCAACGCATCCCTGGTCGCCTCGTCCTCCACGCCCTCGGCGACCACCGCTAGCCCAAGGCGGCGCCCCAGCGCCACCGTCGAGTCGACGATGACCCGGTCCGGCTCGCTGTGTGTCATGGCCGCCACGAACGAGCGGTCGATCTTGATCTCGTGCACCGGCAGCGTCTTGAGATAGGCCAGCGAGGAGTAGCCCGTGCCGAAGTCGTCGATCGACAGCCGGACCCCCGCTTCAGCCAGCCTGGTGAGGACCGCGCGGGCCCGGTCCGGATCCTCCATGATCGTCGTCTCGGTGATCTCGATGCAGAGCAGGCTCGGCGGCATCCGGTGCACGGCAAGCTGCGCCATCACGCGGTCGGCAAAGCCGACGTCGAGCAGCGTCCGGGTGGAGACGTTGACCGCCACTGGCGTCGCCGTGCCGGCGTCGTACCAGAGCTTGGCCTGCGCGACAGCATCAGCGAGAACGACATCGGTCAGAGCATGGATCAGCCCGGTGCGCTCGGCCGCGGGGATGAACTCCGCCGGCGGCAGGAGGCCACGCTCGGGATGTTGCCACCGCACCAGCGCCTCGACGCCTTGAAGGGACCCATCCACGCCGACCTTCGGCTGGTAGTGAAGCACCAGCTGGCCAGACTCGATCGCCACGGCGAGGTCGGCGAGCAGGCGCAGCCGCTCGGGACTGTGCTCGTCGTCGGCCCGGTCATAGACGACGACGCCGCGATGAGTCCGCTTGGCGACGTACATGGCGACATCGGCGTGCTGCAGCATCGCGCTGGCGTCCGCCGCGTCGGCGGGGTGCATCGACAAGCCGGCGCTGGTCTCAACTACCAGGGGGACACCATCCACCTCGAGCGGCTCGCGCAGGGCGGCCCGGAAGGCCTCCGCCGCGAGCACGGCCTCCGCACGGCTCGAGACGTCGGGAAGCAGGACGCCGAACTCGTCGCCGCCGAGGCGCGCCACGACGCCCTCGTCCCCGACGTGCGCGGTCAGCCGGGCAGCCGTTTCACGGATGAGCGCGTCACCGTGGCCATGGCCGAGGGTGTCGTTGACGTCGCGAAAGCGGTCCAGGTCGAGCAGCACGAGCACCGCCGAGTGCCCCGGGGCGCGATGCTGCCCGATGGCCGCGTCGATGCGGACCTGCAGGGCCGTGCGGTTCGGCAGCCCGGTCAGGGCGTCGTGCAGGGCTTGGTACTCGTTGCGGCGGGATTCGTCGCGGAGCCGTCGGGACGCGGTCGCGACCGTGCGGAAGAGCCCCAGCCACAGGACGACGAGGCCCCCGGCGAGCAGGGAGATCGCCTGCAGCGTGTCCGCCCGGATGCTGTCCCGTACCGACTGGTAGGGCAGGTACAGCTCGAAGACGCCGGCCGGGCCTGGTTCACCGTCGTAAAGGATCGGAACGTAGACCTCGAGCAGCGTGCCGTAGCGCGCGAGCAGCGCCGCGTTGTCCGGCTCGTCGCTGCTGCTGATGACCTCGGCCTCGATGTTCCCCTCCAGTGCCTCCGCCAGCTCGTCCGAAGGGACGGTGCTCGGGTGGACCGGCGAGGTGGTGTGCGGATCGGCCAGGTACAGGACGCCACCGTCGTGGCGCCAGATCTTGATGCGCGCGATCTCGGTGCCGCCCCGCGAGCCGCTCACGGCCCGGTCGAGGGCGGCCGCCTTTTCAGCGGGCAGGGTGTTGGCGAGGTCCGCGGGGGTGAGCAGTGGCTGGATCGCCACCGTGGTCGTGAGCACCGCGGCATCGGTGGCCGACTGCAGGGCGCGCTTGGAGACCATCGTCGCGAGCAGCTGGGCCATCAGCACGCCGAGCACGACGACGAGCAGGAGGCTGACAACGGCGAATCTCTGCAGCAGGCTGAACCGGCGCACGGCACCTCCTCGGCGGTGGACAAGAGTGACTCCCCCACAGAGTCCTCGGCCTTCCCCGCCGTCACTCGATCAGCCGAACGGGTGCACGGGACCTCAGCGGTCTGAAGAGAGCCCGGCGGCGCCGAGCAGGTAGGTGGTGAGAGGAGCGTAGAGATGAGGCGCCACGTTGTCGTCGAGGGGGACCGCGACGGCAACCGTCCCCTCCTCCTCGCCGACGAACAGACCCGGGTCATTGGAGTCAGCGAAGCCGACCGCCGGGACGCCGGCCTGACCGGCAGCCCCGACCCAGCCGTGGTCGCCGACGACGAGGTCAGGCGGCGCCTCCCCCGCCTCGGCCAGCGACTGCAGGATCGCATCCATCGGCCGTGGTGAGTGGGTGTGGTTCAGCTCGCCTCGGTTGCTGACCATTGCCACGTCGTCCACGTAGCGGATCTCGCGGTGCGGCGAACCACTGCCGGTGCCAGCCGGGTAGCTCCAGCCGGCAGCGGGAGTCAGGATGCGGACCCCGCGGGCGCGCAACGCAGCTACTACCGCGAGGTGCACGGGCAGCAAGCCGGCCGGGTGACCGGTCGCCACGACCACTCGAGCGTGCGGGGTGGACGCCGCAGCGGCCAACCGTTCGGCCATCCGGTCCAGCCCAGCCACGGTGAGCCCCGGGTCGATCCGGTCGGCGCCTCGCCGGTGAGCGGCGTCCGGGGACACACCCACCCGACGGGCCATCAGGTCGAGGATGTCGGCGAAGTCCCACCGGCCCTTGGGATCCAGGCCGAACATCGCTCCCGGCACTCGGTCGGCGAACATCGCGTACTTGCGCAGGTTGTCCTCGCGGGAGGTGGCCACGTCGCCGGCGATCCGGTTGGCGACCAGGTGATCTTGCAGCTCCTCGGCGTCGGTCACAGCAGGTCCAACCCGAACGCCAGCCCGTGCGCGGGGAAGACAGCCTGCTGGGTCGCGCGGACCGACCTGTCGACGGGGTCGGCCGGGTCGAAGCCCTCCGACCAGTCCCGCCACGTCGGGTCCACGCCGTCGGTCATCCGCTTCGGCCCGGCCACACCGAGCCGTTGCTGGACATGGGCGAGCCAGTCGGCCGGCACGTCGGTGTCCGGTGGGACCGGTGCACCGGCGGCGATAGCGATCAGGTGCGACCAGGCGCGCGGCACGACCTCGACGAGCTCGTATCCGCCGCCTCCCGTGGCGACCCAGCGGCCTCTGGCGTGCTCGTGCGCGAGGCGGTGCAGGGCGTCGTACGACCTGCGCTGGCCGTCGACGGTCAGCGCCAGGTGCGCGAGCGGGTCGAGTACGTGGCTGTCGCAGCCGTGCTGGCTGACCAGGATGTCTGGCCGGAACTCCTCGAGCAGCGGCGGGACGATGGCGTGGAAAGCACGCAGCCATCCGGTGTCTGAGGTGCCGGGAGGCAGCGCGACGTTGACCGCGGAGCCGTCTGCTCTGGGACCACCGGTGTCCGTCGGGAACCCGGTCCCGGGGAAGAGGTAGCGCCCGCTTTCGTGCAGCGAGATCGTCAGCACCCGCGGGTCGTCCCAGAACGCCGCCTCGACGCCGTCGCCGTGATGGACGTCGACATCGACGTAGGCAATGCGCTCGGCG
>JBDUAP010000104.1:0-8087 GCA_040004585.1 Sporichthyaceae bacterium | reverse complement strand
CTTCTCCGCTGTCGTCGTCGAACTCGTCGGTCACGTTGATGTCGAGGTCGTCTGCGCCGGTCCACCGGATGTGCAGCTCCCCCAGCGGCGAGACCTGGTCGAACATCACCGCACCCTCGCGATAGAGCTCGAGCAGAGCGAGGAACCGGGCGACCACGTAGACCGTGCCCTCACAGTCCGCAGTGAGGGCGCGGAACGTGCTCGAGCCGGCCCGGCGCAGCGCTGCGACAAGGATGGCGGCCTGCTCACGGACACTGACCCTGACGGCGTGCAGGTGAGCCATCGAGACCTCGGGCACCGGCTTCGGCGCGAGCGCCCGGGCCGCCAGCGCCGCGAACTCCTGCGGCCCGAGTCCCAGCAGGACCTCGGGCAGCAGGGTGGCGAACTGCGGCTCAAGAGTGACCGCACGGACGAACCGGCCCCGCTCCTGGGCCATCCGCGCCGCCAGGAACGCGGCAGCCTGCTTGTAGGCGCCGTACTGCAGCAGCCGGGCGAAAAGCAGATCGCGGGCCTCCAGAAGGGCGAGGTCCTCCTCGCTCTCCACCTCGCCGCTCGGCAGCAGCCGGGCCGCCTTCAGGTCGAGCAGGGTGGCCGCCACAACGAGGAACTCGGTGGCCTGGCCGAGGTCCCAGTTGGCCCCGCCGGCACGGATGTGCCCGATGAACTCGTCGGTCACCTTGGCGAGCGCCACCTCGGTGACGTCGAGCTTGTGCTTGGCGATCAGGCCGAGGAGCAAATCGAACGGGCCCTCGAAGACGTCGCCGAGATGCACCTCGAAGGCATGGACCTCGCCCGCCGGGACCGCTGGCACGGCGGCAGCAGCGATTTCCTCGGTCACGCCCAAACGGTAGTCGAGCCTGGGGCTCATGTCCCCCTGTGGCCTTCGGGGGACGTCAGGAGCGGAGCCGCCGGACGATCATGCTTTCTTCGCCGTGCGCGTCGAGGTCCACGAGCAGCTCGGCGACCGACTCGCGGACCATCCGGCCGCGGTCGACGGCGATCCCGTGCTCGGCGCGCAGCACCAGTCGGGCCTGTTCGAGCGCGAACAGCTCGTCGGAGGACACATAGACGGTGATCTTCTCTTCATGCCGCTCCCGGCCGGTGGTGCGTCTGCTGGTCGGGCGCAGCCGGCGGACCTGCGCAGGGGCGCGGTCGCCCGGATGGTCGGTCGTGGCCTCCCCCGCCGAGTCGCTCACCGGGCCGGACACCGCGCGAGCACCTCCTTGGCCAACTGGCGGTAGGAGTAGGCCCCACCGGACGTGGTGGCGAACGTCGTGATCGGCTCACCCGCGACATTGGTCTCCGGGAACTTCACGGTTCGGGCGATGGCGGTGTGGAACACCTTCTCGTCGAAGGCTTCCACCAGCCGGGCGAGCACGTCGCGGCCGTGCACCGTGCGCGGGTCGAACATCGTGGCGACCAGGCCGTCGATCTCCAGCACCGGGTTGAGCCGCTCCTGCACCTTCTGGATGGTCTCGACCAGCATCGCCACGCCGCGCAGCGCGAAGAACTCGCACTCCATCGGCACGATCACCCCGTGCGCCGCAGTCAGTGCGTTGACGGTGAGAAGACCGAGCGACGGCTGGCAGTCGATGATGATGAAGTCGTAGTCGGGGATCGCCGGCTCGAGCACCCGGGCGAGTACCTGTTCGCGAGCCACTTCGGTGACCAGCTGGACCTCGGCCGCGGACAGGTCGATGTTGCTCGGCAGGACGTCCATGCCGGGCACGTTGGATTTGAGGACGATGTCCTCGATCTTGCAGTCGCGGTCCATCAGCAGGTTGTAGACACTGCGATCGATCTCGTGCGGGTTGATGCCCAGACCGACCGAGAGGGAGCCCTGCGGGTCGAAGTCGACGAGCAGCACCTTGCGGCCCTGCTCGGCCAGGGCGGCGCCGAGGTTGATGGTCGTGGTGGTCTTGCCCACCCCGCCTTTCTGGTTGCACATTGCCACGATGCGCGCCGGACCATGGTGCTCCAGCCGCGTCGGCTCCGGGAAGACCGGCATCGGCCGGCCGGTCGGGCCGACAGGCCGTCCGCGGGGAGCGGGCACGACCTCCAGTGCCGCAGCTGCGTCCACGATCTCGAACGGTTGGGTGCTCACAGCCGTTCTCCGTTCCTTTGTCGACTCGTCGGCCTATCGCCGTACCGACCTCGGGTCGACACTAAGCAGCGGTCGAGCCCCGATCACGACGCCACGCCGGGCGACACGCGGCGGATTCCGCCGATCAGCCCCGGGCCCGCGGGTGCGCGACCGCGTAGACCTCGCGCAGCCTTTCGACGGTCACCAGGGTGTAGACCTGCGTGGTCGTCACCGACGCGTGCCCCAGCAGTTCCTGCACCACCCGGATGTCCGCACCGCCGTCGAGCAGGTGCGTCGCGAATGAGTGCCGCAGCGTGTGCGGGGAGATCTCCCGGCGTACGTCGTCGCGCAGCCCGGCCTTGCCGGCCGCCGCGCGCAGCACGGTCCAGGCGCTCTGCCGCGACAACCGGCCACCACGGGCGTTCAGGAACAGCGCGGGTGAGGCCTTGGGCCCACCGCCCGCTGCCAGCACCGGGCGGGCGCGCACGAGATAGGCGTCGATCGCCTGGCGCGCGTAGGAGCCGATCGGCACGATCCGCTCCTTGCTGCCCTTGCCGTGCAGCTTCACGGTGCCGGAGTCGAGGTCGAGCTCATCGACGTCGAGGCCGACGGCCTCGGAGATTCGTGCGCCGCAGCCGTAGAGCAGCTCGAGCAGGGCACGGTCCCGGACGGCCCGTGGAGTCTGGTCGGCGCTGGCAGCGTCGAGCAGCGCCTCCACCTCCTCGACGGTGATTGCCTTCGGCAGCCGCTTGGGCGGCGCCGGCGGACGCACGCCGCTCGCCGGATCGATCGTCGCGATGCCCTCACGGAGCAGGAACCGGTGGAAGCCCCGCACCGCGACCACGGCCCGGGCGGCCGAGTTAGCGGCCAGCGGCGGATGGTCGGGGTCGCCCTCACGCAGCGCGATCAGGAAGGCGCTGATGTCGGGTTCGGAGATGCCGTCGGCCGTGCTCACGTGCCGGCCGTGCAGATGCGCCAGATAGCGGCGCAGGTCGCGTCGGTAGGACGACAGGGTGTTGGCCGCCAGGCCGCGCTCGACGGTGAGGTGGTCGAGGTAGGCCCGCAACGCGTCCTGCAGCGGCGTCGGGGCGGCGACCACCGCAGCGCCGGGGCTCAGCGCAGGACCTCGTCGAGTGCGAGTCCCTGTGCACCGTGCGCCTCTGCCACCGGACCGTAGGTGATCTGCCCGTCGTAGGTGTTCAGCCCGAGCGCCAGCGCCGGGTCGGCGCGCATCGCGTCGCGCCAGCCGAGGTTGGCCAGCTCCAGCGCATACGGCAGCGTCACGTTGGTCAGTGCGTAGGTCGAGGTGTGCGGCACGGCGCCGGGCATGTTCGCCACGCAGTAGAAGACCGAATCGTGCACCTTGTACGTCGGGTCCGCGTGCGTGGTCGGGTGGGAGTCCTCGAAGCAGCCGCCCTGGTCGATCGAGATGTCGACGAGCACCGAGCCGGGCCGCATCCGGCTGACCAGCTCATTGCTGACCAGCATCGGCGCCTTCGTGCCCGGCACGAGAACAGCGCCGATGACGAGGTCGGCGTCGATCACCGCGCGCTCGATCTCGTAAGAGTTGGACGCGACCGTCTGCATGTGGCCCTGGTAGATGCGGTCGACCTCGCGCAGCCGTTGGATGTTGCGGTCGAGCAGCAGCACCTCGGCCTGCATGCCGAGGGCGATCGCTGCGGCGTTCAGCCCGGAGACACCAGCGCCGATGACGACGACCTTGGCCGCATAGACACCGGACACGCCGCCCATCAGGATCCCGCGGCCGCCTTCTGCCCGGAGCAGGGTGTGCGCACCGACCTGCGGTGCGAGCCGGCCCGCGACCTCGGACATCGGCGCGAGCAACGGGAGCGACCGGTCGGGCAGCTCGACCGTCTCGTAGGCGATGCCCGTCACGCCCTGCGTGAGCAGGGCGTCGGTGCACTCCTTGGACGCAGCCAGGTGAAGGTACGTGAACAGGGCCTGGCCGGCCCGCATCCGATGGTGCTCCTCGGCGATCGGCTCCTTGACCTTCAGGATCAGGTCGCCGGTCGCCCATACGTCGTCGGCGGTGGGCAGGATCGTCGCGCCGGCCGCCTCGAAGTCGGTGTTCGGGATGGACGAGCCCAGACCGGCGTCCTGCTCGACGTACACCTCGTGTCCGTGCCGCACCAGCTCGTGCACGCCGGCGGGGGTGATGGCGACGCGGTACTCGTGGTTCTTGACCTCGCGAGGGATGCCGACCTTCACGGCTATCAACGTCCTTCGACGCTCTGGGCCCGACGCCATTGTCGGACGCTCGTCCCGCGCTCCGCGCGGCCCTAGCGGAGTCTAGTGCGACCGTCTGGCCCGCACGTGGGAGGACGGGTCGTGGTGCCCGCCTACGCAACGAGGCACCATGGCCGCATGGAGGCCAGGGCGGCGCCGCCGCGGGCCCGGTCGACGGGCGACGCGACCAGCAGCGACCGTCAATGGGGGCGACGTGGCTGGGCACCCACGTGGGCGTCCCGAGCGGTCGGACTGGTCGGGCTGGTCAGCATCATCAGCGCGCTCCGTCCGGGGCTCACCGGGCGGCTCGCGCTGGTGACCGAGCTGGTTCCGGCGTACGCCCCGCAGGCTGCGCAGGCTGCCACCGTGGCCGCGGGCCTCGTGCTGCTCACGCTCGCAGGCGGGCTGCGGCGGCGCAAACGGCGCGCTTGGGCGGTGTCCGTCGCGCTGGCCGCAGCGATGGTGGTCCTCCACCTGCTCAAGGGACTCGACGTCGAAGAAGCTGCCCTATCGGGTGCGCTGCTCGCGCTTCTCGTGTGGACGCGGGATGCCTTCCCAGGCCGGCCCGACCCGCGGTCCCGACAGCACACCGCGGCCGTGTTCTTCGGGTCGTCAGTGGTGGCGACTGTCGTCGGCCTCGGCGTGGCCCTCGGTGACCCGGGGGCCGAACGGGGGTCGCCCAATGCCCGGACGGTCCTCGAGCACGTCCTGCTCGGCCTGGTGGGTGTCCAGGGGTCGCTCCAATTCGACACATCAGAGCACGCCAGCGAGGTGTCGGCTGCCCTGGCCCTGCTCGGCGGCGTTGTCCTTGCCTTGACGGTTGCCTCGCTGCTCCGGCCCGCCGGTGGGCCGCGACCTCTCGATCTGGACGACGAAACCGCGCTACGCAGGTTACTCGCCAAGCCCGGCCACCAGGACTCGCTTGGCTACTTCTCGCTCCGCCACGACAAGTCGGCGATTTTCTCTCCATCGGGCAAGGCAGCCGTCACCTACCGGGTCATCAGCGGGGTCAGCCTCGCGGCGGGCGATCCGCTGGGTGACCCCGAGGCATGGCCGGGGGCCATCGGCGCCTGGCTCGCCGAGGCCCTGCTCTACGCCTGGGTTCCGGCGGTGCTCGCAGCGAGCGAGCAGGCCGCCGACGCCTATCACCGGTCCGGCCTCGACGCACTCGAGCTGGGCGACGAGGCAATCGTGTATGTCGAGGAGTTCAGCTTGGGCGGGCGTGCGATGCGCAGCGTCAGGCAGGCAGTAAACCGAGCACAGCGCCAAGGCATCACTGCTGAGGTCTCGATGGTGGACGCCCTCCGCCCGGACGAGATGTCCGAGCTCGTCCAGGCGGCCGCCGACTGGCGAGACGCGGCCACCGAGCGCGGTTTCGCCATGGCGCTCGGTCGGCTGGGAGACCCGACCGACCACGACTGCCGCATGGTGCGCGCGCGTGACACCAACGGCGTGCTCGTCGGGCTGCTGCACCTGGTGCCCTGGGGTCCGGACGGACTCTCGCTTGACCTGATGCGCCGCGACCCGGGCGCGGACAACGGTGTGGTCGAGCTGCTCGTCACCGAGCTGGTGAACTACTCCAGGCTGTCCGGGATCAGCCGGATCTCCCTGAACTTCGCCGTCTTCCGGGCAGTCTTCGAACGCGGCGGCCGGCTGGGAGCAGGACCCGTTCTCCGCCTCTGGCGCCGAGTCCTGCTGGGTGCCTCGCATTTCTGGCAGATCGAGTCCCTCTACCGGGCCAATGCGAAGTACCGGCCGACGTGGGAACCGCGCTTCCTGTGCTTCCCCACCGCCCGTGACTTGGCCCGCATCACCGTTGCCGCCCTGGAGGCGGAGGCCTTCATCGTGCTCCCGCGCGTGCTCCGACGCAGGCCCCGGTAGGCCGGGTATGCATCATCGTGTCGTCTGCCGGGGAAGGCCTGGGACATGAAGCTGTACGCCGACCGACCGATCCGCGCCACCAACCAGGTCCTGGGCGACCTTCTCGTCCTCGGGTGGACGGCCCTGTGGGTCTGGGCAGGGTTCCGTCTCCACGACCTCGTGATGGGACTGGCCGCACCGGGAAAGCAGGCCGAGAAGGCCGGCCGCACCCTGCAGCACAGCCTCGGGGATGCGGCGGGCAACGTCGGTGACGTGCCATTCGCCGGTGACGCGTTGCGGGCGCCGTTCGACGAGGGCTCGGGCGCGGGACGCGACCTGGCCGATGCGGCCCGGTCCTACCAGGAGGCAGTGGGCCATCTGGCGCTGCTGGCCGGTGTGCTGATCGCCCTGGCGCCCATCGTCGTCGTGCTCGTCCTGTGGTTGCCGCGCCGGGTCGGCTGGATCACGTCTGCATCGGCGGCCCAGCGGCTGCTGCGCGGCGGAGGGGACCACGGGACGGATCTCTTCGCCCTGCGGGCGCTGGCCGCGCGCCCGCTTCCCGAGCTGGCCCGCACGTCTCGGCGCACTGGCGACCTGATGGAGGGCTGGCGGCAGCGCGACCCCGAGGTCGTGGCGTCACTCGCCCGGCTGGAGCTCGACGAGCTCGGCCTCCGACCGCCGGCAATGCCGGCCTCTTCAGCCGCGGCCGGGTGAGCGCTCGGGCCAGGGTGCATCGGCCGGACGCAGGGTGCGCCAGCCCGACTCTCGCGCGACCCAGGCCGCCAGGATGCCGGCGACGGCGGTGGGGTTGTGCAGGTGTCCGCCGAGGACCAGGTCGCGCGCCTCGTCGAGCGGCACCCAGGCGACCGGCATGTCCCGTTCTTCGCCCTCGCCCTCGTGCCGATCGTCCTCGGGAACCCCTTCCAGATCGCGGGCGAGGTAGCAGCGGAAGGCCTCCGTGCTACCGCCGGGCGAGTTGAAGTAGTCCACAAGCACGTGCCAGTCGGTTGCCCGCAGATGCGCTTCCTCCGCAAGCTCGCGACGAGCCGCGTCAAGCGGGTCCTCGCCGTCCACGTCAAGGAGCCCCGCCGGAGGTTCCCAGAGGTAGTGCCGCACCGGGTGTCGGTACTGGCGGACCAGCAACAGCCGGTCCTGCTCGTCCAGGGCGACCACACCGACGGCGCCCGTATGCACGAGCACCTCGCGGATGACGGTCTGGCCGTCTGCCAGCCAGACCTCGTCGCGGCGGACGTCCCACACTTTTCCGTCGAACACGGTCTCCGAGGAGACGACCTCGAGGTCGGCGCCTTCGTCGCGGACCGGACCGGTGTGCTGAGCCGCCATCTAGGAGCCGGCGCCGGAGGCCGACGCCAGGTCGACCACCGTCGCCTGCCCGTGCGCCTCATTGCGGACAGCGAGGGCGGCCGCGATCAGTGCGGCGAACAACGGGTGCGCGCGGGCCGGGCGGGACCGGAACTCCGGGTGTGCCTGGGTCGCGACGAAATAGGGGTGGACGTCTCGCGGCAGCTCGACATACTCCACCAGCCGTCCGTCCGGTGAGGTGCCGGTGAACTGCAGGCCGGCCTCCTCCAGCTGGCCGCGGTAGGCGTTGTTGACCTCGTAGCGGTGGCGGTGACGCTCCTCGACGTACGGCGCGTCGTAGACCTCGCGGACCAGCGAGCCCTCGGCGAGCTTCGCGGGGTAGAGCCCGAGCCGCATCGTGCCACCCATGTCGCGCTCCCCCGCGACGACATCGCGCTGGTCGGCCATGGTCGCGATCACCGGATGCGGGGTGGCGTCGTCGAACTCCAGCGAGTTGGCGCCCTCGAGGCCCGCGACGTTGCGCGCGTACTCGATCACCATGCACTGCAGGCCGAGGCACAGGCCGAGGGTCGGG
>JBDUAP010000103.1:0-8108 GCA_040004585.1 Sporichthyaceae bacterium | reverse complement strand
CGCTCCAGCTCGCGGTAGGCCTTGAGCACGGTGTTGGGGTTGATCGCCAGCCGCGCCACGACGTCCTTGACGGTGGGGAGCTGGTCGCCTTTGCGCAGCATGCCGAGGCGCAGCGCCTGGCGGACCTGCTGGACCACCTGCAGGTACGGCGAGACCCCGGAACGGCCGTCTAGCGAGAACTCGATCACGTCGACTCCATTTAACTAGGAGACTAGTACTATGAACCAAGAGAGCAGGTCCGTCAAGGGCACCGACAGCACGGATACGTTGCGACGATGACTCAGCCCCCCGCCTCCTATTTCGACACCTCCACCTGGGACCCCCGGGACGTCGTCTCGGGCGGGTCGCGGATGGTTCCGATCACCACTCCGAGTGGGGACTTCCGGGTCTGGACCAAGCGCGTGGGCAACAACCCTGACCTCAAGGTGCTGCTGCTGCACGGGGGACCGGGCGCGACCGACGAGCTCTACGAGTGCTTCGACACCTGGTTCCCGCGGGCCGGCATCGAGTACTACTACTACGACCAGCTCGGCTCCTTCCGCAGCGACCAGCCCGACGACGCCTCGCTGTGGGACCTCGCCCGATTCGTCGAGGAGGTCGAGGAGGTTCGCCGAGCGCTGGGCCTCGACAGCGACAACTTCGTCCTGCTGGGCCAGTCATGGGGCGGCATCCTGGCGATCGAGTACGCCGTTCACCACCAGCAACACCTCAAAGGGCTGGTCATCTCCAACATGATGTCCAGCGCCCCGACGTACAACGCCTATGCCAACGACGTCCTGATGCCCACCATGGATCCGGGCGTGCTCGAGGAGATCAAGCGGTTCGAGGCCGACGGCACGACCGACGACCCGCGCTACGAGCAGCTGCTCATGGAGCACCACTACGTCCTGCACGTGTGCCGGATGCCGATCGAGGACTGGCCCGACCCGGTCACCCGGTCACTCGCGCACATCAACCCGGCGATCTACGTCCCGATGCAGGGACCGAGCGAGCTCGGCCTCAGCGGCACCCTCGAGGACTGGGACCGATCGGGCGACCTCAAGGACATTGACGTACCGACCCTCGTCATCGGCGCGACTCACGACACGATGGACCCCGCGCACATGCGCTGGATGTCCGAGCAGCTACCACAGGGTCGTTACCTGCATTGCCCGGAGGGCAGCCATCTCGCGCAGTTCGACGACCCGGAGCACTACTTCCCCGGACTGATCGACTTCCTGCACACGCTTTGACACGTTCCGGCAGCGGCAGTTGGTTACGAGGCGCGACTGTGCTTGACCACCGGGATAGGGCGGACGACGGCGGTCTTCTCGGCGTACCCACCGAATTGCGGGAAGTGCCGCGCCTGCTCGTCATAGATCCGGTCCCGCTCCTCGCCGCTGACCTCGGAGACAGTGACGGCTGTTTCCTTGGCACGCCTTACGTCGGCGCGCTCAGAGCGGTTTGCGCAGGTGGGCGAGGTCGAAGTCGGTGCGCAGCGCGGGCTTGTCGCCGAACGGGAACGGCTCGGAGGTCCCGGTGAGCGCGTAGCCGCGCCGGACGTACCAGGCGATGAGCTCGGTGCGGACGCTGATGACGCTCATCGTCATCGCTTGCGACGACCAGAGCTCACCGGCCGCGTCCTCGGAGGCAGCGACGACGGCCGAGCCGATCCCGCCGGCCTGCAGCCGCGGGTCGACGGCGAACATTCCGAAGTAGCACTCCTCGCCGCGGCGTTGCAGCAGGACGCAGGCGACGAGCTCGGTGCCGGCCTCGGCGAGCAGGAAGCGGCTGTCCGGGTCGTCCAACAGCCGCCGGACCTCGTCGGCGTCCGAGCGCGGGCTCACGAGCAGGTCCGTCTCGTTGGTCCAGCCCGTCGCTGCCTCGGCCCCCCGGTAAGCCAGCTCGATGAGGGCAGCCACGGCGCCGACGTCCGCCGAAGTCGCGAACCGGTAGGTCAGGTCGGGTGCACTCACGGACACGGATCGAAGCACACGCCCTGGTACGACGAGAAAGCCGCACTCGAGCCGTGCCACGTGGAAGAGGCCGAAGCGGTGGTCTGCTCGGTGCTCGCGTCAGCTCCGTGCGGAGTCCGGCCGCTACCGTCTCCGGTGTGAGCCACGCAGCACCAGTGCCCTCAGCAATCCCCGCCAGCCGCATGACCGCCGCGAAGGTGTTCCACGGGATCACCGCGCTCGTCGTCGTCGCGGCCCTGGTCGGCGAGTTCGTCCACGTCGCGCGCGGACCGGCACTCACCGACGACGCCGACGCGGCCGTACGAATCCTGCGCTACTTCAGCTTCTTCACCGTGCAGAGCAACATCCTCGTCGCGGTCACCAGCATCGCCCTCGCGCGACGGCCGGACCGCGACGAGGCGTGGTTTCGATGGATGCGGCTCGCCGCGCTGATCGGTATCACAATCACCGGCATCGTGTACGTGACGCTGCTCGCACCGATCCACGATCCCGAGGGCACCGCCAAGCTGACGAACGCCGGCGTCCACTACTTCTCGCCGCTCGCCAGCGTCGTCGGCTGGGTGTTCTTCGGGCCACGGCCGCGGATCTCGTGGCGCACCGTCTTCCTCGTGCTGGTCTGGCCGGTGGCGTGGCTGACCTACACGCTG
The DNA here is from genome assembly GCA_040004585.1 of Sporichthyaceae bacterium. Classification (GTDB taxonomy): domain Bacteria; phylum Actinomycetota; class Actinomycetes; order JACCUZ01; family JACCUZ01; genus JBDUAP01. Next base: position 5,506 of record JBDUAP010000103.1, on the reverse strand, counting down.
GTGCACGGCAAGGTCGGCTACAACCACTGGTACCCCTATCCGTTCGTCGACGTCGGCGTGCACGGCTACGGCAAGGTCGCCCTCAACTGCATCGGCGTCGCGGCCATCGCGCTCGGCGTTGGCGCGCTCTACCGCTGGCTCGACGGCAAGCTGCGGCCAGCGCCATGACCGGCGTCCGCGTCTGTCCAACGACTAGGCAGGATCAGGACGGCAGCGGCGTCCAGTCGCGGTGGAACCAGGATCTGGCGCGCTCGGAGCCGAACGCGTTCTTGTCCGCGGTGAGCTCCCGGGACGGGCCCTGGAGCGTGCCGGACGGGGTCTCGCCGGCACGGAACGACATCTCGACCTTGGCGAGCTGGTCGTGGCCCAGCTCCAGGTAGCAGATGCCGCGACCGTCGTACCTCGCCCGCGAGCTCGACCCGTGTCGCTGCGCGATGATCGCGGCGGCCACCACGCTCGCCTGGCCTTCGGCGAAGACGCCGGCCTTCGGCGTACCGACGCTGGTGACGTCGCCGACGGCGTACACGTCGGGGAACGTGGTCTGCAGTGTCGACGGGTCCACTGGCACCCACCCGTCGACGGTCATCGCGGCCGCCACGACCACCTCGGGAGCACGGTGCACCGGGATGCCGAGGAACAGGTCGTAGGGCAGCTCCTCGCCCTCGCTGATCTGCACGACCTTGCGGTCCGGGTCGAGTGCGCGCACCGAGCGGTCGGGGTGCCAGTCAATCCCGCACTCAGCGAACGCGGCGAGGATCACCTCCGATGCCTGCGGCGACGGCGGGATCGGCGACCCGAGCGGCATCACGAGTGAGATGTGCGACGAGTCCCTGAGGCCGCGGGCTTGCAGGAAGTCGTGCGTCATCAGCGCGGTCTCGCTGGGGGCGGGCGGGCACTTGAACGGGGCTGACGCGACGCCGACGACCACGCGCCCGCCGGTGAATCGCTCGAGCACCGCGCGGGTCGCGAACGCGCCCTCAACGGTGTAGAACTCGTGTCCGCCCTCGACCAGCCCGGGTGTGGCCGCCGGGTCGAGGTCCGCGCCGAGCGCGACGACCAGCACGTCGGCGTCGAACGTGCCGCGGTCGGTCGTCACGCGCTTCGCGGCTGGGTCGATGGCGTGGATCGTCGATTTCACGAACCGGACACCGGGCAGCGTTCCGTCGGAATAGGTATGTACGACGTGGGCTGCCGCCGCCCGGCCGAACATCACGTCGAGCTTCGAGAAGCCGAAGACGAACCCGTCCGCCCGGTCGATCAGGACCACGTCGGCGTCGCCGCCGAACTCCTCCGAGAGCATCGAGGCGAGCTGCAGCCCGCCGAACCCGGCACCGAGGATCACGACCGACATGCCCGCACCTTAGAGCGCCAGTGGCCGGCCGTCAGCGACTGGCTGAGGGCAGGATGTCGGCTTGGTGAGCGCGGAGGAGTTTGCGGTGGCTAGCGGCGGCTCGAACCGCCGACCTTCCGATTTTCAGTTCGGACGCTCAAAGTAACTGAGCTTGCCTCGCCAAGGGACCCGGCTGTCGTCGGGCCAACCCGGTCCAGACCGGATTTGAACCCGCGGCCTCCACCTTGCAGGGTGGGCGAGCAATCAGAACCACTCCACGGGTTGAAGCAGGGCGAGTGGCATCCTCTTGAGGTGTCCATAAGGCTTCGCGCCGCGATCGACGTTGCCCAGGCGTCGGCTGAGGCGTGGGCAACCGTCTTCGCGAAGGAGCGCCTTCTACGGCGTCAAGTCGATCTTGGTTTCAACCCGGCCGACCACTCCCAAGCCGACTACGACGCCGTTGCGGACTACATGGCGCCGCTCGAGGAGGAGGCGTCCCGCGCTCGCCAGACGCCCGCGGGGCTGCGCTGGCGCTACCACGGCGACTCGGTGCTCTTCGAGATGTCGCGGGTCCTGAATGCGCCGTACGACGAGTTCGTCGAACGGGTCGACATCGCGTCGGCGATCCGGATGATGAACGACTACATCGGCGGTGCCAGCGCCGTCGTATCTCGCGACGCCCAGGGTCGGATTCTGCGCCAGGCCGAACGCAACGTCTACCTGCCGCAGCCTAACTGGATTGCACTCTCCGGCGGCGACGTCATCGACGTGTGCAAGCTCGAGGTGATCCGCTACGAGGACGACTGGCGGCGCATCGCCTGGCGCACTATTCACAGTCCGAACGGCTCGGCGGTGCACGACGACGGCACGGTCACCTACGAGCGCCAGGACGGCGACCGGACCCTGGTGACCATTCGCGGTTTGCAGGAGTTCACCCTGCCGCCCTTCTGGGCAGCTATGGACCCGTGGCTGGCCCCGGCCGTCAAGGACGCCCTGGTCGAGGACTCCTACCGACGCTTCTTCACTGCCACTCTGGACAACGTCGAGGCCTGCTACGAAGGTCGCGACTACCGGGTCGGGCGTGACCGCGAGCAGTCCGATGACCAGCCGGCGGAGGAGCGCCTCAAGCAGACCTGGTCCGTGCTGCGCCAGCTGCTGCCCGACCGTCCCCTCGAAGCCCTCGCACGGCAGGTGCAGTCGCGGTCCGCGCCGCAGGCCGACGAGGTAGACGACGACGGCTTCCGCCACTTCTCCGGCGGCCGCATCAACGGCGCCAAGGCCGCCGAGCCGCCAGTCTGGTCCAAGGCTGTCCGCGGCTGGTTCGACGAGTGGGCCGAGATCCTCGCCGAGGAGACCACTAAACAACCACCAGGTGGGGGCTGATCGGGCATGCGGGTAGCGGTGACTGGCGCCAACGGGCTGCTGGGGGCGCACGTCGTACGGGCCTTGCTGGCCGCCGGGCACAAGCCCGTCGCCGTGGTGCGCGAGCGAGCCGACCTGCGAGGCCTCACCGGCGTGGACACGCCACTGGCCCGCGCTGATACCCGATCGCGCGGCGACCTGATGCGCGCCTTCGACGGCGCCGAGGTGGTGGTGCACTGCGCCGCCGTCTACTCCTACTCCGAGGACCCGGCCCGGCTGGAGCGCGCTAACGTCGACGGCACCCGGCGGGTGATGGAGGCCGCGTCGGAGGCCGGCGTACGCCGGGTCGTGCTGACGTCGTCCTCTGTCACCTGCGGGTCCAGCGCCGGTCCGCAGCAGCGGGACGAGACCGGTGCCATCCAGGACGAGTGGGTGCCGGCGTACTTCCGTACCAAGGCCGCGCAAGAGCAGGTCGCCGCGGACGTCGCCGAAGCGCGCGGGCTGGAGCTGGTGATCGCCTGCCCGACTGTCGTCCTCGGCGGCCCGGACTGGCGGCTGGTGCCGAGCAACGCGGTGCTGGTCCGCTACCTGCTCGACCCGACCCGCACCACGTTCCCCGGCGGCTGCAACGTGGTCGCGGTCGGCGACGTCGCGCGCGGGCACGTGCTGCTCGCGGAGCACGGCACGCCGGGGGAGCGCTATCTGCTGGGCGGCGAGGACCTGGGGTGGCGCACGCTGCACACCCTCGTCTCGGAGCTGACCGGGATCAGCGGACCGCACCTCACCGGCTCGCGCAGCAGCGCTTGGCTGGCCGCCTCGGTGGCCGAGGGAGTGGCCCGGCTGACCGGCACGCCGTCGCTGGCCACCCGCGACGAGGCGCGCACGGTCGGCCGGTGGTATTGGTACTCCTCCGCCAAGGCGGCCGAGCTCGGCTACACCGCCCGCCCGGCACGGGCCACGGTCGCCGGCGCGCTGGCCTGGCTGGTGACGAGCCCGCAGGTCCCACGGCTGGTGCGGGAGAGCCTCACCCTGGCGCAGGAGGTCTACGACGCGCGCGAGCTAGTCGCTTCACCGCGGCCGTCGGCTAGCTCGCCGACTTCTTCGCGGCCGACTTCTTCGCGGCCGACTTCTTCGCGGCGGACCGCTTCGACGCGCTCTTCTTCACCACGCGCTTCTTCGTCGCCGTCCGCTTCGAAACAGACCTCTTCCGCGCGGCGGTCTTCTTCGCCGTCTTCTTAGCCGGCCGACTGGCACTGGACGGAGCGCGCGCCACCGTCTGGGCATCCGCGGCAGCCTTGCTAGCCGCCTTGTCCATCGCCTTCGACAGCCGGCCGCTGGTTGCGGTTGTCAGCTCTCGTAGCGCCTTCGCGTACTCCAGGTTGATCCGGGTCAACTCGCGCATGTACTCGGCGTACTCAGTGCCCATGGTTTGGACCAGGTCGCGCGAATTTCCCCGCTCCCCGCGCGCGGCCGCTCGCGTCGCCGCGAGCACCGTCTCCGCCCATCTCGTCTGTGCGCCGGTGCTCTCGGCGACCAGGTCGCGCAGCTGGCGCCATGCCGATGTGCTTGATTCCGCCACGTCATGTCCTCTCGATGGGTGTTGCCGAAGTGGGGCTGAGCAGGTGGCTGTGGTGGAACCCGAGGCGGGGGTCCGCCCAGGGGGACAGGGAGGTGTCGAACTCTTGCAGGTCCGGCATCGGCACGCGCAGCCGCACGGTCATCGCCGGATAGTCGTAGACCGTGATGCTGTTCAGGCCGCGATTGGCCGTGAAGAGCAGCGTCTGGTCGGCGGACAGCTGGCAGGCGTAGACCGAGTCGAGCAGCGACCCGCGGGTCACGCGCAGCGCGTTGAGGTAGTGCCGCCCGTTCGTGACGGGGGAACCGCGGGAAAAGGCGTCCACCACTTGTGCGGCCGCTGCTCGTCCATGTCGAGCCTGTACGCCGAGTGCCGGCCGCTCGTCGACCACCCGGTAGTCGGCGAACGACTCGAGGTCGAGCAGCACCAGGCTCTGGCTGCCGCCGGTGCAGAAGATCAGCTCGGTCGAGGAGATGGTGACGTCGGAGTTGATGTGCGCCGGCACCTCGCGTCCGGCCGTCCAGTGTCGCGTCACCTCGCCGGTCTCTGCGTCGATCTCGTAGACGTACTCCTTGAAGTAGGCCATCGCCCACTCGTGGTAGTCGTCGCCGTCCTGCGGCGCGACCCGGAACGACAGCGCGTAGAACAGGTCCTCGGTCGGATGGACTGCGACGTGCCAGCAGGTGGTCGGCAGCGTGACGCGTCGGGCCTGGCCGGTGTGCAGGTCGAGGATGCCCACCTCGCGGGCCTCGCCCCGGTCGGGGTGGTCCATCCCGCCGTAGACGACGTAACGACCCGACGCCGTGCCCTTCATCGCGTGCGGCAGCTTGAGCTGGTGCGGCCCGATGCATTCAGCCTTGTGCAGCAGGTTGATGTCGAAGCGCCACAGGTGCTCGCCGATCGCAGTGACGAACTGCACGTCGTCAAGCCAGACCAGGTGGGTGCTGGCCTTGATCGAGTGGTCGGGCACCTCGAAGCGCATGGTCGACACGCGGTCAGCCTCGTCGAGGGAGTTGGGGTCGTAGAAGAGCAGGTGCTGGCCGGTGTTGCCGAGGAAGCCCGCCGTGCGCAGCGGGCTGACCGAGACGGCATGGCCGCCGGCGATGCCGTTGAAGTAGGTGACCTTGTAGGCGTGCGCCTCGTCGGCCGGGTCGTAGCGGAACACGCACACCCCGGCGCGCCCCTCCAGCCCGTTCAGGCCGCTGCCGTCCAGCGCGACATGGAACGAGTAGGGATAG
>JBDUAP010000102.1:0-8121 GCA_040004585.1 Sporichthyaceae bacterium | reverse complement strand
ATCAGGAGTTGGGAGCGTCCGCTGATGGCCTTAGGGTCCAAGGTCTGCTCTCGGGCCGACCCCAAGACCGGGTCCGCCCCCTAACCGACGTCGGGAAAATCTGATTTTGGGCGATCCGACTTACCGTCCGGTTCTAGGCGCAAACCAATGACCTGGTGCGATAGGTACCCCCCCAAAAGAGGGGTGCTGTGACGACAGCATTTCTTTATCCGTCGCCCAGCAGGGAGTTGCGCTCGTAGACGTCCGGCTGCTCGTTGGGGTCGCCGAGATAGCGCTCGGTGTAGAAGGTGTCGTAGAGCCGCCAGTCGGTGACCGGTGCTCCGGCGACGGCGGCGGAGAAGACGTCCGGGCGGCGAAGCACCGCGAGCGCCGCGAGGTAGCCGCCGTAGGACCAGCCGCGGATGGCAACTCGGGTGAGGTCCAGGTCGGGCACCTCCTCGGCGACAGCGGTCAACGCGTCGACCTGGTCCTCCAGGGTCACGCCGGCGAAGTCGTTGTGCACCGCACGGTCCCACTCCGGCCCGCGCCCGCCGGTGCCCCGCCCGTCCGCAACCACCACGGCGAACCCCTGGTCGGCAAGCCACTGCGGCTCCAGCCAGATCCGGTTGACCTCGAGGACCTCCTGGTGGTGCGGCCCGCCGTACGGGTCCATCAGGACCGGCAGCGGGGTGCCCGGGACGTGGTCGTGCGGGAGCAGCACGCCGACCCGCAGCGCCCGCTCCCCGACGGTGAACAGCCTCGGGGTCGCGGTGATGCACGGCGTCTCGGCTGACGACTCGACGGCGGTCACCCGACCATCCCGGCGTACCTCGACACGGGTCGCCGGCTGGTCGAGGTCATTGCTCGAGACCACGAGGGTCCCGCCGCGTGAGGACCCGACATGGTGACCGCCCGGCCCGGTGAGCCGACGGACCGAGCCGGCCGGGTCGATCAGCCACAGGTGCGACTGGGTCGGCTCGTCCGTGCCCACCACCAGCACCCCGCCCTCGTCCACGGCCGCGACCGAGGCCACCTGCAGGTCGGTCGGCGTGACGGGATCGTCGTCGACGAGCAGGCGACGGGCGCCGTCGCGGTCGGCCGTGCGCACCAGCCGGCCGTCGGGCAGCCAGGCGGGAACTCCGGGTACGACGTCGAGCCAGACCGGGTCGGTGTCCTCCGCACGCACCGTGGTCTGCCCGGACGTCGGGTCGACATCCAGCACCGCAGCCGAGCGCTGGTCCCGACTCATCACGTGCAGGAGGGGCGGACCGGCGCTGCCCCAGGAGACGGTCACGACATAGGGGTAGCGGCCTGCGTCCCAGCTCACCTGCTGCCGGCCGCCCTCCACGCCGAGCAGCCAGAGGGTGACGTCGGCGTTGGGCGTTCCCGCGGCCGGGTAGGCGACGTCCACCGGCGGCCGGTCCGGGTTGGCGGGGTCGGCGATGTGCCAGCGCTGGACCGGGGACTCGTCCACCCGGGCCGCGATGAGGCCGGACCCGTCCGGTGCCCACCAGTAGCCGCGGTAGCGATCCATCTCCTCGGCGGCGACGAACTCGGCCAGCCCCCACGTCACGTCCGCGGGCGTCGAGCCGTCGGGCTCCGCCAGCACGCGCTTCTCGGCGGTCTCCAGGTGGGTCAACCGCAGCGCCCCGGCCCCGCCGTACGCCACCCACGTCCCGGTCGGGTCGGGCCGGGGGTCGAGGACCGGGCCGGTGGCCGGCAGCTCGCGGGTCCCGCCGGTGGCGAGGTCCACGGCCCACAGCCGGTTGGAGAACGCAAACGCCGCGACCGAGGCATCAGCGTCGATCGCGTAGCCGACGATGCCGGCCGAGGCCTCCCGGGCGCGTTCCCGGCGGGCCCGCTCCGCAACGGACAGCTCCTCGTCGCTGTCACCGAGCACGGCAGGGTCCACGATCAGCCGCTCCGCACCACCGTCGACGTCGAGGGACCACAGGCACCCGACGCGGTCCGCGCCGTGGCGCGACCGCACGAACAGCACCCGACCACCGTCGGCGGTGATGGTGAACGCCCGCGGCGCCCCCGAGGTGAACCGCTGCGTGCGCGCCGACTGGCGTGGGAATGACTCGCCGGTGCTCGCGGGAGACCCGGTACGCGCAGATGACATGGCCGGAACCTACCTCTGCCGCCTGCGTGCACCGGGCGTTGAATCGGGCGACAGCGACCGGCTGGCGGCCTCTGCGATCGGTAGGGTTTTCGCCATGACGACGATCCCGGAGGACCCCCGCTCCATGGAGCCGGAGGCCCGGCCAACCTCACCCGAGGCCGCGGTGCTGCAGGAGGCGGAGTCCGTCCTGGAGCAGGCCGTGCCGGAGGCAGAGGCGTCGATGGACCTGCTCGACGCTCGTCGCCGGATGCTTCTCGTGCACGCGCACCCTGACGACGAGACGATCAACAACGGGGTCACGATGGCGAGGTACGCCGCGGCCGGTGTGCACGTCACCCTCGTCACCTGCACGCTCGGCGAGGAAGGCGAGGTCCTGGTTCCGGGTCTTGCGCACCTCGCCGCTGACAAGGACGACGCGTTGGGCCAGCACCGCATCGGGGAGCTGGCCGCCGCGATGGAGGCACTCGGTGTCGAGGACTTCCGGTTCCTCGGCGGGCCCGGTCGCTACCGCGACTCGGGGATGATGGGTCTGCCCACCAACGAGCGGCCGGACTGCTTCTGGCAGGCCGACCCCGACGAGGCGGCCGGTCACCTGGTGACGGTGATCCGCGAGCTGCGCCCCCAGGTCGTGGTCACCTACGACGAGAACGGCGGCTACGGGCACCCCGACCATATTCAGGCCCACCGCGTCGCCATGCGGGCTGTCGAGCTGGCGGGCGACCAGGCGTTCGGCGACGGAGCCCCCTGGGACGTGGCGAAGGTCTACTGGTGCGCGCTGCCGCTGTCGTGGTGGCGGCAGAGCCTGCGGGCCTTGCGCGTTGCAGGCGATACGACGACGTTCGAGGGGCTCGACCCGGAGGGCGATCTTCCGTTCGGGGTTCCGGACGAGGCCATCACTGCGGTGGTCGACGGCGCCGACCTCGTCGACGCCAAGCTGGCAGCGATGCGCGCCCATGCCACCCAGATCGCGGTGGACGGGCCGTTCTTCGCGTTGTCCAACAACCTCGGGAACGAGGTCTGGGGCCGGGAGGCCTACACGCTCGTACGCGGGAAGCCGGGTGGCGGCGAGGTCGGAGACGACCCGCTGGAGACGGACCTCTTCGACGGCCTCGACTGACCTCTGCCTGAGCCTGAAACCGGTCCCGAGCCGTCAATTGTTGCCAATCTGTGACCGCCTCCCGACTGGGCTGTCACATCGGGGCCCTTATGGTGTTGCCCACCCAAAGGCTGCTGTATCGGCAGCCCCTCACGTGTCTTGCCCGGCCACCGTTCGGGCGGACCAGCACCCACCAGGAGTCTTGCGTATGCGGATGCGACGCGCGGCCTTGATCTCGCTGACCATGTCTGGCGCGTTGCTCGTCGCCGCTTGCGGCAGCAACGACGACGGCAAGGCCAAGGGCACAGGAGCCGCTACTGCCAAGAAGGGGGGCACGTTCTCGATCGAGATCAGCAACCCCCAGTTCCTCGTCCCGACGAACACCAACGAGACCAGTGGTTCCGAGGTTCTCGACGCTCTGTTCACCGGCCTCGTCAACTACGAGCCCAAGACCAACAAGCCGGTGCCGAGCGAGTTGGCGGAGTCCATCGACACCACCGACCAGCAGAACTACACGATCAAGCTCAAGCCAGGCTGGACCTTCCACAACGGCGACCCGGTCACGGCACAGTCGTTCGTCGACGCATGGAACTACGGTGCGCTGAACAAGAACGGCCAGAACAACAACTACTTCTTCGGCGTCATCGAGGGCTACGCGGACCTCAACCCCGCAGACCCGAACCCCGATGACAAGAAGGTGCCCGCCGCCAAGGGGACGACGATGAGCGGCCTGAAGGTCGTCAGCGACACCGAGTTCACGGTCAAGCTGACCTCACCGGACAACACGTTCTACGCCGCTCTCGGCTACACCGCGTTCTACCCGATGAGCAAGGCCGCGCTGGCTGACACCGCTGCGTTCGAGAAGGCCCCGATCGGCAACGGTCCCTTCCAGATGGAGGGTCAGGTCCAGCCGAACCGCCAGATCGTCGTCAAGAAGTACGCCGACTACAAGGGCACGCAGCCCAACGCTGACGGCATCACGTTCAAGATCTACCAGTCGCTGGACACCGCCTACAACGACCTGCGGGCCGGCAACCTGGACATCATGGACTCGCTGCCGCCGAGTGCTCTTGCGGGCGCAGCGGCCGAGCTGGGTGACCGTTACAAGACGTTTCCCTCCTCGTACTACCAGTTCCTGGGCTTCCCGACGTTCGACCCGAAGTACCAGAAGGTCGAGGTCCGCAAGGCCATCTCGATGGCTATCGACCGGGCGGCAATCGCCAAGACCGTCTTCCAGAACACCCGTGTTCCGGCTGACGGCTTCGTGAACCCGGTCGTCGCCGGCTACCGCAAGGGCATCTGCGGCGACGCATGCAAGTACGACCCCGCGGCCGCCAAGGCAATGCTCGCGACAGGTGGCGGCCTGGACTCCATGACGATCACCTACAACGCAGACGGTGGCCACAAGGAGTGGACCGAAGCCGCCTGCAACCAGATCAAGACGAACCTCGGCGTCGCATGCAAGGCCGTCCCCAAGTCCGCGTTCGACGTCCTGCTGGACGACCTGGACAAGGCGAAGAAGGCGAAGGCCGGCTTCGGTCCGTTCCGTCTCGGCTGGATCATGGACTACCCGTCGATGCAGAACTACCTGGGCCCGCTGTACGGCAGCACCGGCTCGTCGAACTACTACGGCTACAGCAACAAGGAGTTCGACACCCTGGTGGCAGACGGTCAGAAGGCCGCCACGCCGGAAGCCGCTATCGCCGAGTGGCAGAAGGCGGAGGACATCCTCGTCCAGGAGTTCCCCGTGGCTCCGCTGTGGTTCGGCGTCACCAACTCCGCTCGTTCGGACAAGGTCGAGAACGTGAACATCGACCCGTTCGACCGGATCGACAAGGTCAAGGTCACCGTAGTCAAGTAAGCCGGTACCCGTAGGCGTTCCCTGGCCGGGCAGTGCTCGGCTAGGGTTCGCCACGGACCGTACGGCGGCTTTGGGGGCAGCCGACGCCATGCGTCGGCCGCCCCCTCTTCTTCGGCGGAGGTAGTACCCATGGGTCGATACGTGGCGCGGCGCCTGATCCAGTTGATCCCGGTGGTCATCGGGGCGACGTTCCTGATCTTCTCCATGGTGTTCGCGATGCCGGGCGACCCGATCCAGCGCCTCGCCGGGGAGCGGCGGCCGGACCCGGCCAGGGCCGCCCTCCTGCGTGACCAGTACAACCTCAGTGACCCCCTGGTCGTCCAGTACACGAAGTACATGGGTGGTTTGTTCAAGGGCGACTTCGGGACCAGCTTTACCGGGCGGCCGGTGTCCGAGATCTTCGCCGACGCGTGGCCGGTCACCATCAAGCTCGGCCTGACGGCATTCGTCATCGAGATCGTCATCGGTCTTGGGCTGGGGCTCCTGGCCGGCTTGCGGCGGGGGGGCTACGCCGACCGGTCCATTCTGTTCGGCACGCTGATCGTGATCGCGATCCCCACCTTCGTGCTGGGCTTCTCGCTGCAGCTGATCGTCGGCGTCAAGTGGCAGGACTACTTCCACTTACCGGTGGCCGGGGTAACGGATGGATGGCCGAAGGCCTATCTCCTGCCGGCGTTCGTCCTGGCGGGGATCTCATTGGCCTACATCTCGCGGCTCACGCGCACCAGTCTGGTCGAGAACCTGCGGGCCGACTATGTCCGCACGGCCGTGGCCAAGGGGCTGAACCGAAGGCGAGTGGTCGGCGTGCACACGCTGCGCAACTCGCTGATCCCGGTGGTGACATTCCTCGGTGTCGACCTGGGCGGGCTGATGGGCGGGGCCATCGTCACGGAGAGCATCTTCAACCTGCCGGGTGTCGGCTTCTACATCGGCCAGTCGACCCGGGCGAGCGAAGCGCCGGTCGTGGTGGGTCTGGTCACCCTGCTCGTGCTTATCTACCTCTTCGCCAACCTGGTCGTGGACTTGCTCTACGCCGTCCTCGACCCGAGGATCCGCTATGACTGATGCACCTGACGGCCAGAGCGCCGGCGCAGCCAGCTCCGGCGTGCTCGGAGGAGGTGGTGGGGGAGAGCCCGGCGCCGCGAAGGAGCGCCATGGCAGCCTTGCCGCCGACGCCTGGCGCGACCTCAAGTCCAGCCCGCTGTTCTGGGTCTCGTCGACGCTGATCGCGGTTCTCGTCGTCATCGCCGCTTTCCCTGGGCTGTTCACGACAAGGGACCCGAGCTTCTGCGACCTGAGCCACTCGCTGGAGACACCCAGCTCGAAGGCGTGGTTCGGCTACGACTTCCAAGGGTGCGACCTCTATGCCCGCACGCTCTTCGGCGCGCGTGCCTCCATCCTGGTCGGGGTGCTCGTGACGTTGGGCACGTCACTGCTGGGTGGTTTCATCGGGGCGATGGCGGGCTACTACGGCGGCTGGGTCGACTCGGTGCTGTCGCGACTGGTGGACATCTTCTTCGCCGTGCCACTGATCCTGGCCGGTCTTGTTTTCCTCTCGGTCTTCCCGAACTTCGGGATCTGGGGTGTGGTCGCCGCACTGACCATCTTCGGGTGGACGACGGCCGCCCGCATCATGCGGTCGTCGGTCATCTCGACCAAGAACGTCGACTACGTCACCGCAGCCAGGGCGCTGGGGGCCGGCACCGGCCGGATCATCATGCGCCACGTGCTGCCCAACGCCATCGCACCCGTCGTTGTCGTGGCCATGATCTCACTCGGCATCTTCATTTCCGTCGAAGCGACATTGAGCTTCCTGGGCATCGGCCTGCAGCCGCCGACGATCTCCTGGGGCATCCAGATCAGCGACGGGCAGCGCTACTTCCTCAGGGCGCCGCACATTCTGCTGATTCCCTCCGGCTTCCTCATGGTGACCGTTCTGAGCTTCATCCTTCTCGGTGACGCCGTCCGCGACGCCCTCGATCCCAAGCTTCGCTAGGAGAGTCCTTGCCGCCCACTGACTCAGCCCCGGACACGCTTCCGAAACAACGAGCGGCCGACGAGTTGTCGCCGCTGCTCGACGTGGTCGACCTGCACGTCGAGTTCCGCACCCGCGAGGGTGTCGCGAAGGCCGTCAACGGCGTGAGCTACACGCTGAACGCGGGCGAGACGCTGGCAGTCCTCGGCGAGTCCGGCTCGGGCAAATCGGTCACCGCCCAGGCGATCATGGGCATCCTCGACACGCCGCCCGGCTATGTCACGAAGGGCGAGGTGCGATTCCAGGGCGCCGACCTCCTCGCGATGCCGGAGGATGCCCGCCGCAGCTACCGCGGCGAGCACCTGGCGATGATCTTCCAGGACTCGCTCTCGGCACTGAACCCGGTCTTCACGGTGGGCTACCAGATCTCCGAGATGTTCCGGGTGCACCGGGGCATGTCGAGGTCGGACGGCACGAAGAAGGCCATCGAGTTGATGGACATGGTGCGCATCCCCGGCGCCCGGGAACGGGTGCGGGACTTCCCGCACCACTTCTCCGGCGGCATGCGTCAGCGCATCATGATCGCCATCGCCCTGGCCCTGGACCCCGAGGTGCTCATCGCCGACGAGCCCACCACCGCACTGGACGTCACCGTGCAGGCCCAGGTCATGACGCTCCTGCGCGACCTTCAGCGCGAACGTTCCATGGGCATGATCCTGATCACCCACGACCTCGGCGTGGTGGCCGACGTGGCCGACAAGATCGCGGTGATGTACGCCGGAGAGATCGTCGAGCGTGCCCCGGTCTACGACATCTACGCGAAACCCGCCCATCCCTACACCGAGGGGCTGCTGGCATCGATTCCCCGCGTCGACATGAAGGGCCAGGAGCTCTACGCGATCAAGGGCCTGCCGCCGAACCTCCTGCGCATCCCGCGGGGTTGTCCGTTCCACCCACGCTGCACCTACGCGAAGGACATCTGTCGGGAACAGGACCCACCACTCTTCCCGGTCGCCGAAGGCCGGGACAGTGCCTGCCACTTCTGGACGGAGGTCATCGATGGCCACCGCGGGTGAGTCGGTGCT
>JBDUAP010000101.1:0-8223 GCA_040004585.1 Sporichthyaceae bacterium | reverse complement strand
GAGCAGATCCACAAGGACCTGTCGCTCTTCTCCGCGGTCGCGTCCTGCTCGTCCGGCGTCGAGCTCGACCAGGCGCAGATCGTTGTGCTGGGCAATGTGCGCGGCATCGGCGGCCGGTTCCAGATCGGGCACAGCGTGATGAAGGACGCCCTGGACGCCGACGGCGTGTGGGACGCCATTCGCAACGCCGGGCTGGAGCTGCCCGACCGGCCGCACCCGAGCGACCTCGCGGGTCGCGTCGTGAACATCTTCTGCAAGTGCGAGGCCGACCCCAGCGGGCGCGTGCGCGGGCGGCGCAACATCATGCTCGACGACTCCGACGTGCACTGGCACCGCCAGATCAAGTCCTGCGTCGGTGGGGTCGTGTCGTCGGTCACGGGGGACCCGGCCGTGTTCGTGTCCGTTGCCGCGGTGCATCAAGGCCCCTCGGGCGGGGGTCCGGTCATCGCGATCGTCGACCAGGGGGAGTAGCCAGCAGCCGGAGCACTTCCTCGTCGGAGACCTGGCCGAACACGTCGTACCAGCGGCCCACCGCCACGAAAGGAGACGGCTGGTCGAGCACGGCGACGTCGTCGGCGATGCCGGCCAGCTCGCGCAGGGACTCGGGCGCTCCCACGGGCGCGGCCAGGACGAGTCTCCCGGGGTTGCTCGAACGCAGGGCGTCCAGGGCGGCGCGCGCGGTCACCCCGGTGGCGATGCCGTCGTCAACGAGCACGACGGTGCGGCCGTGCAGCTCGGGGAGTGCCCGGTTCCCGCGGTAGAGCCGGACCCGGCGGTTCAGCTCCGCGCGCTCCGCCGCGACAACCGATGCCAAGTCGTCCGGGTGCAGGCCCAGCTGCCGCAGCGCGCGCTGGTCGAACACCGGCTCACCGCCCTCGGCGATTGCGCCGATGCCGTACTCCGGCTGTCGCGGGAGTCCGATCTTGCGTGCCACGAAGACCTCCGCTGGTACGCCGAGCTCGGCGGCGGCGTGTGCGGCGACGACCACCCCGCCGCGAGGGAGCCCCAACACGACGGGGCTGTCCAGGCCGAGACCGGCCAGCCGGCGGCCGAGGAGGGTCCCTGCCTCCGCGCGGTCGGCGAAAGTCCGCGACGCCATGCCGCCAGCATCCCCGTTACGCTCGCGCGATGTCGACCAGGCGCATCCCGGCCTCGGCATTCAGTGACGACGACGGGGCGGCCGACGATCGTCTGGCCGCAGCCCTCGGGGCCTTCGCCACCGACCCGGCCCGTCGCCCCGACGTACTGGCCGCCCTGCACGTGGCGCGGGTGCTCGCCCCGGTCGTGGCACGCCCGGACGAGGTCGGTGCGGGCGCGGCCGGCCTCCGCGTCGACAAGACCTCGGACATCTCGGTCCCACTCCTCGAAGGAACCGACGGTCGCCGGGCGCTGCCCGTGTTCACCAGTGCGGACAGCCTCGCCCGGTGGGACCCGAAAGCCCGGCCGGTTCCCGTTGCGGGACCACGTGCGGCCGAGGTCGCGGTTGCCGAGGCTGCCGAGGTGCTGGTGATCGATGTCGCCGGCCCGCACCCCTGCTCAATGGAGGCGCCCGAGCTGCGCGCTCTCGTCAGTGGTCGAGGAATGGTTCCGGCGTACGACGACGACCGGCTGGGCGTGCAGGTGCGCTCCATCCTGGCGGCCGAGCCGGCGGTGGCGGCCGGCTGGGTGCTGCCGGCGCCGGAGGTCGATGCGCGGCTCGCAGTCCGGCTGGTCAACGACGAGGCGACCGAGACAGAAGTGACGAGCCTGCTCGCGTCACTGGCTCACCGCGTGGCCGGTCTGCCCCGCTGGGCGGACCACGGCGTACGGGGTCTCGACGTCGCGCTGGTGCTCGCGGCCGACACGCCCCACCTCGCCCCGGTGTTCCGGCGTTTTCTTGACTGACTCCAGATTACGGCTAGGGTCGAGTGGTGCCCGCACCCCGCCCGTTGGACGCCGCCGCGGACCTCCGCGCCGCCGGACTGCGCGTGACCCGGCCCCGGCTGGCGGTCCTCGTGGCGCTGCGGGGAAACCCACACGCCAGTGTCGATTCGCTTGTGGCTGCGGTGCGTCTCGAAATCGGCAGCGTCTCGCTGCAAGCGGTTTACGACGTGCTTCGCGTCCTCGGCGCAGCGGGACTGGTCCGGCGGATCGACCTGGCCGGGACGCCGTCGCGCTACGAGCTGCGCGTCGGCGACAACCACCACCACGTGGTGTGCCGGTCGTGCGGCACGACGTCCGATGTCGACTGTGCCGTGGGTCAAGCCCCGTGCCTCGACCCTGCGCAGACCCACGGCTTCGTCGTCGACGAGGCCGAAGTGACCTATTGGGGCCTGTGCCCCGCCTGTCAAGACCAACCAGCCGAAGGAGCACCATGACTGATGTCGCCAGCAAGGGCAGCAGGGACACTCAGGACGAGCGCCCGGTCCTGACCACCCGCCAGGGCCACCCGGTCTACGACAACCAGAACCAGCGAACGGTCGGCTCCCGCGGACCGGCGACGCTGGAGAACTACCACTTCATCGAGAAGCTGTCGCACTTCGACCGTGAGCGCATCCCGGAGCGTGTTGTGCACGCCCGCGGTGCCACCGCGTTCGGCTACTTCGAGGCATACGGCACCGCCGGAGACCGGCCGATCGGCGAGCTGACGCGAGCGAAGCTGTTCCAGGAGAAAGGCAAGCGCACCGAGCTGGCGATCCGGTTCTCCACCGTCGCCGGCGGCCGCGACTCCTCCGAGGTGGCCCGCGACCCGCGCGGCTTCGCGGTGAAGTTCTACACCGAGGACGGCAACTGGGACCTCGTGGGCAACAACCTCGCGGTCTTCTTCATCCGGGACGCGATCAAGTTCCCCGACTTCATCCACTCGCAGAAGCCCGACCCCAAGACGTTCGAGCGTCAGGTCGCCAACCGGGTCTTCGACTTCATCAGCCAGACCCCCGAGGCGCTGCACATGATCAGCCTCGTGTTCAGCCCGCGCGGCATCCCGTCGAGCTACCGCCACATGCAGGGCTTCGGCGTCAATACCTACAAGTGGGTCAACGCCGCGGGCGACACGGTCCTGGTGAAGTACCACTGGATTCCCAAGCAGGGTGTCAAGAGCCTCACTGCCGAGGACGCCGCGAAGATCCAGGCCACCGAGCTCGGCTCGCACACCAAGGACCTCTACGACTCGATCGAGGCAGGCGACTTCCCGGAGTGGGAGCTCAACGTCCAGCTCATGGACGACCACGACCACCCCGAGCTCGACTTCGACCCGCTCGACGACACCAAGGTGTGGCCCGAAGAGCAGTTCCCGCTGCACCCGATCGGTCGGATGGTGCTCGACCGTACGCCGGAGAACTTCTTCCTGGAGAACGAGCAAATCGCCTTCGGCACCGGCGTACTGGTCGACGGGCTGGACTTCTCCGACGACAAGATGCTGGTCGGCCGCACCTTCTCCTACAGCGACACTCAGCGCTACCGGGTCGGCCCCAACTACCTCCAGCTCCTCGTCAACCAGCCCAAGGGCACCAAGGTCGCCACCAACCAGCGCGACGGACAGATGTCGTACGCCGTGGATGGCGGGGTCAATCCGCACATCAACTACGAGCCGTCGATCTTGGGCGGGGCGGTCGAGGGTCCCAAGCCGGACCACGATGAGCTGGGTCCGGAAATCAAGGGCCGGCTGACCCGCAAGCGGATCGAGCGCACCAACGACTACCAGCAGGCCGGCGAGCATTTCCTGTTGATCGAGCAGTGGGAGCGCGACGACATGGTCGCCAACTTCATCGATGCGCTGGGCCAGTGCGATCGCCCCATCCAGGAGCGGATGGTCTGGCACCTGCTCATGTGTGAGGACGAGCTCGGCCTGCGAGTCGGCGAGGGCATCGGCATCAGCCCCGACGACGTCCGTCACCTGGAGCCGTTGGCCACCCAGACCCTCGGCGACGACGAGTTGGCGCGGCTGTCCAACCTGGGCAAGAACGGCCCGCGGGATGTTACCGACAAGATCATGACCCACTGCGTCCCCAACGAGCGCGCCACCGCCTGACCCCTGCCCCCCACCCCGACCACCCCCCTGAGCACCAGCCAGTTCGACCACGTTCGGTAGGCGAGACCGCGCGCCAACGGTCAGGCAGGCCCGTTGGCGCAACCCTGCACTTACCGAACGTGGTCGAATTCCGCAGGGATGGGGGTGGGCGGGATTGGGTGGATGGGGGCTGCGCTGGTAGTTTGGCAGCCGACCCGTCCTGGGACGTAGGCCCCGGCCCGCGCCTGAGACGTGCAAGTGGAGGCCTCTCCCACCCGCATCGGCTGCACGTCGGCCGTCGGGTCCCGGTCCGGATGGTCCGCCTCGGCGTTCCGTCCAGCGTGGGCGCACCGTCCACGCCTGGGTCGAAAGGCTTCCGCGAGCATCAGCGCGGAAGCCTTTTTCGTGCCTGGGGTCACGGACAGTGTCAAGGAGGCCCCATCAGCACCGAGCCCAGGATCAACGACAGGATCCGCGTCAACGAGGTGCGGCTTGTCGGTCCCAACGGCGAACAGGTCGGCATCGTCGCCATCGGTGATGCGCTGCGCCTGGCCCAGGAGTCCGATCTCGACCTGGTCGAGGTCGCCCCGATGGCCCGGCCGCCGGTCTGCAAGCTCATGGACTACGGCAAGTTCAAGTACGAGTCGGCTCTGAAGGCTCGTGAGGCGCGCAAGAACCAGGCGCACACGATCATCAAGGAGATGAAGCTCCGCCCGAAGATCGACCCGCACGACTACGCGACCAAGAAGGGTCACGTCGTGCGGTTCCTCAAGCAAGGCGACAAGGTCAAGATCACCATCATGTTCCGCGGCCGGGAGCAGTCCCGACCCGAGCTCGGCTTCCGGCTCCTGCAGCGGCTCGCCAGCGACGTCGAGGATCTCGGTTTCGTCGAGTCGGCGCCGAAGCAGGACGGTCGAAACATGATCATGGTCCTTGGACCGCACAAGAAGAAGGCCGAGGCTCGCGCCGAGCGGGCAGCGGACAGGGATGCGGACAACAAGGAGGCGGACCTCAGGGAAGCGGACCGCAAGGAAGCGGGCAGCAGAGGAGCGGGCAGCAGAGGGGCGGGCAGCAGAGGAGCGGGCAGCAGAGGAGCGGGCAGCAGGGACACCAAGGACCGGGAGAAGACGACCGCAGAGCAGACCGCGGACGCCGAGCGGACCGCGGACGCCGAGCAGCCTGCCCACCCCGTGGAGGCCTGACCAGAAGCGGTCGGCCGAGCACGGCAAACGACTTCAGCCCTGGCACCGCCGGGGCAGGTTATGACCAGGACGACGAGGAGAACGGCGACATGCCGAAGAACAAGACGCACAGCGGCACGAAGAAGCGGTTCCGCCTGACCGGCTCCGGCAAGGTCATGCGCGAGCAGGCCAACCGCCGTCACCTCTTCGAGGGCAAGCCCTCGACCCGCACCCGACGGCTCGCAGCCGACGTCATCACATCGAAGGCGGACGTCAAGAAGGTCAAGCGCCTGCTCGGCAAGTAAGCCGTCCGTCCCCAGCAAGGAGTTCACACGTGGCACGCGTCAAGCGGGCAGTCAACGCCCACAAGAAGCGCCGAGTCGTCCTGGAGAGGGCGAGCGGTTACCGGGGTCAGCGGTCCCGGCTGTACCGCAAGGCCAAGGAGCAGATGCTCCACTCGATGACCTACGCCTATCGCGACCGCAAGAAGCGCAAGGGCGACTTCCGGCAGCTGTGGATCCAGCGCATCAACGCAGCGGCACGGCAGAACGGCATGACCTACAACAGGTTCATCCAGGGCATCAAGGCCGCCGGTATCGAGATCGACCGCAAGGTGCTGGCCGATATGGCTGTCAACGACCCGCCAGCGTTCGCAGCGCTCGTCGAGCTCGCCAAGGCAGCTGTGCCGGCCGCCAACAGCCCAGCCGCCTGATCCGCACTCGCCGGATCTTCAGCATGTCGGACTCCGCGGCCCCTCGAGGGCTGCTGGGTCCGATGTCTGTGTGGGTGACGGCGAGATGATCGGTTCCGAGCTGACGTCTGTGCGCGCCGCCCGCGTTCAGGCTGCGCGTCGCCTGACCAAGCGCACCTTCCGGGCCAGAGAGCGGCGCTTCCTGGCCGAGGGCCCGCAGGCGGTGCGCGAGGCGCTGGCATATCCCGGCGGCGTACTGGAGATGTTCGCGACCCGTGATGCCGTCGATCGGCATGGTGACGTGATGGCCTCGGCGACGGCGGCCGGGGTCGAGGTCCAGCTCGTCAGCGGCGAAGTGATGGCAGCGATGTGCCAAACGGTGACACCCCAGGGTGTTGTCGCGATTTGCGGCTTCGTCGACGTCCCGCTCGATCAGGTCGTCGCCGCCCGCCCACGCCTGCTTGCGGTGCTCGCGGATGCAAGAGACCCGGGCAACGCGGGCACCGTCGTACGCACCGCCGACGCGGCCGGAGCCGATGCCGTGGTGCTGGCCGGTGCCAGCGTCGACCCCTACAACGGCAAATGCGTCCGGGCGTCTGCCGGCAGCATCTTCCATCTGCCGTTGGTGGTCGACGTTGACGTGGAGGCGACGCTGAAGACGTTGCGCGCCGCCGGGCTGCGGGTGCTGGCCGCCGACGGCAACGGCGTCGACGACCTTGACCTGGCCAGCGATGACGGTCGCCTCGACGGACCCACGGCATGGGTGTTCGGCAACGAGGCCTGGGGCCTGCCGGCCGCCACCCGGTCGCTCGCCGACGATGTGCTTCGGGTGCCGATCCACGGTCGGGCCGAGAGCCTGAACCTCGCGACCGCGGCCGCGGTCTGTCTCTACGCATCGGCCCGTGCCCAGCGCCGCGCATGATCGCCAGGGTCCCCGCTTGCTCGCTAGGCTCCAGGACATGTCGAGGGGGACTACCGGGGTGATCGCTGCAGACGATCTGCCCGACGGGCTCGTCGTGGCAGACCGCGATGGGCGCGTGGTCGTCTTTAACCAGGCGGCGACGCGAGTGACCGGCGTCGACCCCGAGTCAGCGCTCGGCAAGGAGCTCGAGAACGCCCTGCCCCTTGAGGGCCTCGATGGGCGGGCCTGGTGGCCGCTGGCCGCCCCCTACACCGGACTGCGCACCACGACCGGGCACCCTGAGCGCAACCTGCTGCTGCCCGGTGGGACCGAGATCCTGGTCACCTCGCGCTACCTCCGCGACGAGCCCAATGGCCCGGTGACCCGGGTGGTGGTGGCATTGCGCGACACCCGCCACCGCGCCCGCGAGGAGCTCAGCCGCGCCGAGCTGGTGTCCACGGTCGCCCATGAGCTGCGCTCGCCGTTGACCAGCGTCAAGGGGTTCACCGCGACGCTGCTTGCCAAGTGGGACCGGTTCAACGACGACCAGAAACGCCTGATGCTCGAGACAGTCCAGGCCGACGCCGACCGCGTCACCCGGCTGATCACCGAGCTCCTCGACATCGCCCGCATCGACTCCGGGCGCCTGACCGTGCGTCGCCAGGTCGTCGACCTCGGCCGGACGGTGCGGCGCCACGTCGACGGCATGGTGGCCGCCGGCGAGGACCCGGACCGCTTCACGGTCACCGTCGAGGACGGGCTGCCCGAGATGTGGGTCGACGCCGACAAGGTGGACCAGGTTCTTGCCAACCTGCTCGAAAACGCGGTGCGGCACGGCTCCGGGCACGTCACGATCGTCGTTGAGCCGGCCGGCGACGGAGCAGGAGTGACCGTGATGGACGAGGGCGAGGGCATCCCTGCGGAGGCGCACGACCGCGTCTTCACCCGGTTCTGGCGGTCCGGCCGACGCGGCGGAACCGGCCTCGGCCTGTACATCGTCCGGGGCCTGGTCGAGGCCCACGGCGGGCGCATCCACGTCGGCCAGGCGCCCGGCGGTGGCGGGCTGTTCCGATTCGTGTTGCCCGCCGGCACCCCGGAGTTCCTGGACTGAGGGGGTCGGCGGGCGCCTCGCCCCCACCACCCCGCCTAGACTCGCCCGGCGATGCTGTGACCAGAGCCGCCCCAGTCGCGAGAAGCAGACCGACGGAGCCGACCCCATGTCCGCACCCAACAAGTCCTTCGACCCCGTGCAGGTGACACCGTTGAACGCCGAAGAGGTCGACCGCGCCCGCGACGCTGCTCTTGCTGCGATCGCGGCCACTGGTGACCTCGACCAGCTCAAGCGGGCCAGACTCGCCCATGCCGGGGACCGATCCCCGCTGGCACTTGCCAACCGTGAGATCGGCGCGTTGCCCCCGGCCGCCAAGGCTGATGCAGGCAAGCGAGTCGGCGCGGCCCGACG
>JBDUAP010000100.1:0-8259 GCA_040004585.1 Sporichthyaceae bacterium | reverse complement strand
GCGCCGGCCTCGTGCCACTGCAGGTGCATGGAGCCGCCGCGGCCGTGGCTGAAGCCGCGGTCCAGGCCGCAGATCTCGGCCAGCGTGCGCAGCAGGACCGCGCGCACCTCGTCCGAGATCGGTGCGGTCGGGTCGATGCCCTTGGGCTCGAGGTGCCCGAGCACCTTGGCGAGGAACTGGTGGTGACCGCGGTGTGACCCGTTGACCGTGTCGGCGCTGGTGAGCGGAAGTACCGAGCCGACGGCGCCGCCCTCCTGCCCGATGCTGGAATGCGCTGGCCCGTGCACCAAGCCGTCACCGGCCAGGGTCAGCACGTACTCCTCGAAGGCGCGGATCAAGACCAGCTGGCTGAACATCGCGGTGAGCAGCTGCGGGTCGGCGTCGTCCCAGTCGGCCTCGGTGGTGACGATCTGGACCCACGGCACAGCGGGGTCGAGTTGGCGGCGCGTGCTCATGCGAGCTCCCGTCGGACGAGGCTAAGGGCGCCAGCCTGACAGAGAATGGATCCAATCTCAAGACCTTGTGCCCGATATCCGACCCAGACTACGCTTCGTGGATCCAATGAAGGAGGTCGCGTGGCCCGGACGCTGCCCGGACTGACCGGGGTCGACCACATCGGCTTCACCGTCCCGGACCTCGAGCAGGCGCGGACCTTCCTGGTCGACGTCCTTGGGTGCGAGTACATGTACTCCCTCGGCCCGTTCCGGCATGACGACACCGACTGGATGACCGGGCATCTCGCCGTCGATCCGCGCGCGGTGATGGAGCACCTGCACTTCTTCCGCTGCGGCGGACAGGCGATCTTCGAGGTGTTCCAGTACGCCGCGCCCGACCAGGACCGCAACCAGCCGCGCAACAGCGACATCGGCGGCCACCATGTCGCCCTCTACGTCGAGGACCTCGACACCGCCGTGGCCTTCTTGCACGAGCAGGGCCTGACGGTCCTGGGCGCGCCTACCGCGAGCAAGGGCCCCTCCGAGGGCCAGCGTTGGATCTACTTCCTGTCGCCCTGGGGGATGCAGTTCGAGCTCGTGTCCTACCCGAGCGGCAAGGCCTTCGACCATCACCGGCCGGACGCCTCGTGACTGCCGTCGCGGTGAGCCAGGCGGCCAGCGAGCGAATCGCGGCGCACCTGCGCGAGGCGATCCTGGCCGGTGAGATCGCGCCGGGCGAGCGGATCCGCCAGGAGGAGGTGGCCGAGCGGCATGGCACCAGCCGGCTGCCGGTGCGCGAGGCGCTGCGGATGCTCGAGGCCGAGGGCCTCACGGAGCACACGGCCAACAAGGGCGCCCGCGTCCCTGCCCTCGACCCGCACGAGCTCGATGTGCTGTATCAGATGCGTGAGCGGCTTGAGCCGCTCGCACTGACCGAGAGCATCCCGCACCTGAGTGCAGGCGAGGTCCGCGGACTCGAGGACATCGCGGCCCGGATCTCGACGGACACAGGTCTGCGCGAGTTCCTGGTGCTCGACCGCGCGTTCCACCTCGGCTCGTACGCCGGTTGCGGCACCGAGCACCTGGTCGCAAGCGTCACCCGGATGTGGAACGCCACCCAGCACTACCGCCGGATGTTCATGACCCTTGGCGGGCCGGACCGGCGCTGGATCGTCGACGCCGAGCACCGGCTGATTCTGGACGCGATCAAACGCGCCGACACCGTGGACGCCGAGCGGTTCCTCTCCGGTCACATCCGGCGCACCCGGATCGAGCTGGGTCAGCACCCCGAGCTGTTCCGCCCGCACCGCGGCGCACCACGATCGACTTCGAGCGCACCACCCACCCCCCGGAGGCAGTCATGACACCACGGATCAGCTACGTCCCGGTCGAGTCGATGGACCCGCGGATGCAGGAGGAGATGCACCGCTGCGCCCGGGAGGGCACCCCGCGCCCCGAGTCCTCGGCCGTGCGGGCGCACGCCCCGAACGCCTTCTGGGCTTTTGCCGACTCATGGAAGGCGATCTTCCACAGCGGCAGGCTCGACCACAGCATCAAAGAGCTGTGCCGGGTCTACGTCTCCCGCACCGTGAAGTGCGAGTTCTGCGGAAACCAGCGCTCGATCAAGGCCACCACCGCCGGGTTGCTCGAGCAGCAGTACGACGAGCTGCTGAACTTCGAGTCCTCCGACCGATACGACGAGCGGCAGAAGGCGGCCCTGGCCTACACCGAGGCGATCACCTGGCGGCTGGACACCGACGACGAGTTCTGGGCCCGGCTGAACAAGCACTTCACCGAGCCCGAGCTTGTGGAGCTTGGCTGCTTCGTGGGACTCACTTTCGGACAGCAGAGCTGGCTGCGCCTGCTCGACATCGAGCACCATCAGGTCCTTTCCGGCACCGCCGCGAGCATGGCGCCGGGCTTCGAGGACTCCGAGGCGCTCGCCGCCAGCAAGGCGGACGACACCTACTGGGCGCGGTCGGCCCCCGATCAGGCGGGGTGAGCGGCACCAGCCCAGTCGACCTCGTCGTGATCGTCACTGCGATCGCGATCGGCGCCTTCATCAAGGGCGCGACGGGCGGCGGGCTGCCCCAGGTCGCGATTCCGGTCATGGCCCCTTTCATCGGGGTCGAGCACGCCGTCGTGCTGATGGCGATCCCGGGAGTCGTGTCCAACTCCTTGCTGGTCTTCTCACACCGAGCTGAGGTGTCGCACACCCGCGACCTGCCGGCTCTCGTCAGCACCAGCATCGTCGGCGCAGCCATCGGAACCGTGGCGCTCAAGTCGCTCGACGGTCGGGCGCTGTCCGCGGCTCTGGTCGTCGTGATCGTGGCTTACATCGTGATCGTGCTGGTGCATCCGGGCTTCCGGTTGCCGCCAAGGTTCACCCGGGTCGCCTCCCCGCCCGTCGGGCTGGTGGCGGGTGGGCTGCAGGGGTCGACCGGCGTTTCCGGGCCGCTGCTCACGACGTACCTCCACGGCTACCAACTGGTGCCGCGCGCCTATGTCTTCTCCCTCGCCGTGCTGTTCTGCGTCGGGGCGATCGTGCAAACCGTCACGCTGGCCGTCGTCGGCCTGTACACCGGAACCCGGCTCGTCGAGAGCCTGCTCACCCTGATCCCGATCGTGTTGTTCCTTCCGGCCGGCGCGTGGGCCGCGAAGAGGTTGTCCCGCGAGACTTTCCAGCGGGTCACCCTGCTGCTTGTGGCGGCCTCCGCGATCTCGCTGCTGCACGACGTAGTGACGGGGACGTCGTGAGCGGGACGACCAGCTACGAACTCACGGTGAACGGACGTGCGGTCGAGGTGCAGGCCGACGACGACACCTCGCTGCTGCACGTGCTGCGGCACGAGCTCGCCCTGGCCGGGCCGCGGTTCGGCTGCGGGGTCGGGTTGTGCGGCGCGTGCTTCGTGCTGCTCGAGGGCAAGCCGACGCCGGCCTGCGACACCCCGATGTGGGCCGCCGCCAGCAAGAGGGTTGTCACCGTCGAGGGCTTCGCGAACGGCGACGTGCTGCACCCCGTGCAGCAGGCGTTTCTCGACGAGCAGGCCGCCCAGTGCGGCTTCTGCGTCTCGGGCGTGCTGGTCAGCGCCGTGGCGCTACTGGCTGACAACCCGCAGCCGGACGAGTCGGCGGTGCTGGCCGCGCTGGACCGCAACCTGTGCCGCTGCGGTGTGCAACGTCGGATGGTAGCGGCCGTGCTTCGTGCCGCCTCGAGCGAGGAGCAGCCGTGACGCTCCCGCCGCACCTGGCCGCGAACCCGCTGCTTTCTCGCTGGCTGCACGTCGCCGACGACGGCACCGTCACGTTGCGGACGGGGAAGGTCGAGCTCGGTCAAGGCATCCTCACCGCACTCGCCCTGCTCGCCGCCGATGAGCTGGACGTCGGGCCAGGGCGGGTCCGGGTCGCGGCAGCCAGCACCGAACTGGGCCCGGACGAGGGGCCGACCGCCGGCAGCATGTCGGTCGCCGACTCGGGCTTGGCGGTGCGGCACGCCTGCGCGTCGGCTCGGCGGCTGTTCCTCGCGGCAGCGGCGGCCCAGTTGGGCACCGACGACCTCACCGTCCGGGAGGGGATCATCAGCAGCGCGGCAGGTAGGGGCAGGACGTCGTACGGCGAACTGGCTCGCGATGTGGACCTCGACGTCGACGCGGACCCGGACGACGTCCCCAAGACCGCCGGCGACCGGCGACTCACCGGCGAGGCTCTTGGCCGGCTCGACCTGCCGGACAAGGTCACCGGCCAGCCGCGTTACCTCGCCGACCTGGTGCTGCCCGGCCAGCTGTGGGGCCGGGTCGTGCGGCCGCCGTCACCCGCCGCGACCCTGAAAATTGCCGACGTCGAAGGCGTTCGCGCACTGGCCGGCGTCTACGCCGTCGTGCGCGACGGGTCGTTCCTCGGGGTCGTCGCCGACGACGAGCATGACGCCGACCGGGCAGCCGCGCAGCTGCGTCGGCACGCGACCTGGGACGAGCAGCAGAGCCTGCCCGACGAGGACGACCTCGCCGGCTATCTCCGCGACGGGCCGACGACCGAGTTCACCGTCGTCGACGACCCCGGGACACCGGAGGGTGTCGCCCAGCGGTTCGCCGCGTCGTACAGCCGCCCGTTCCTCGCGCACGCGTCGATCGCACCGAGCTGTGGGCTGGCGCGCTGGGACGGCGACGAGGTGCGGGTCTGGAGCCACAGCCAGAACATCTTCGGCCTGCGGCTCGCCACCGCGCAGGCGCTGCGCATCGACGCCGAGCGGGTGGTGGTCGAGCACGTCGAGAGCGCCGGTGCCTACGGGCACAACGGTGCCGACGACGCCGCGTTCGACGCAGTGCTGCTGGCTCGCGCGGTGCCCGGGCGGCCGGTGCAGGTGCGCTGGAGCCGGCAGGACGAACTCACCTGGTCGCCGTTCGGTTCGGCGCAAGTGGTCGACCTCGGCGCCGGAGTGGATGCGGCCGGCCGGATCGTCGAGTGGACGTGCGACATCTGGAGCCAGGGCCACACGGCCCGGCCGGGATATGCCGGTACGCCGGGCCTGCTTGCCGCCGCGCACCTGGCTGACCCGCACCCGTTGCCCGCTCCGGTCGATCCGCCGGCCGAGCGCGGCGCCGGCAGCGCACGCGGCGCGGTGCCGACGTACGACCTTCCGGTCCGCCGGATCCGCGGCCACCGGCGCACCGAGGTGGCGCTGCGCACCTCGTCGCTGCGCTCGCTCGGGGCGTTCACCAACGTCTTCGCGATCGAGTCGTTCGTCGACGAGCTCGCAATCGCGACCGGAGCCGACCCGCTGGACTACCGGCTTTCGCATCTGTCCGACGAGCGCGGCCGCGCGGTGCTCGAGGCGGTAGCGAAGAAGGCCGGCTGGGCCGACCGGGCACGCGGCGGCGACCTGGGCACGGGCATCGCGGTGGCGCGTTACAAGAAGGGCGGCTGGTGTGCTGTGGTGGCCGAGGTCGAGGCGGTGGCCGACGTCCGGCTGCGCCGGCTGGTGGTCGCCGTCGAGGTCGGCCACGTCGTGCATGCCGACGGGGTGCGCAACCAGGTCGAGGGCGGTGCGGTGCAGGCCGCCAGCTGGACGCTGAAGGAGCGGGTGCGCTTCGACCGATGCCGGGTGACCAGCGTCGACTGGGAGACCTACCCGGTGCTGCGGTTCAGCGAGGTGCCGCAGGTCGAGGTCGTGCTGCTGGACCGGCCGGACCTGCCGTCGGTCGGCGCCGGCGAGGTGGCGCAAGGGCCCGTTTCGGCCGCGATCGGCAACGCACTGGCCGAGGCGGTCGGCGTGCGGATGCGAGACCTCCCGCTCACCGCCGAACGTGTGGTGGCCGCGCTCGAGGGCTGATCCCTACCAGGTGAGGGCGATGTACTTGCTCTCGGTGTAGTCGAGCAGTCCCTCGTGGCCGCCCTCGCGACCGATGCCGGACTGCTTGACGCCACCGAACGGCGCTGCGGGGTCGGAGACCAGGCCCCGGTTGAGCCCGACCATCCCGCTCTCGAGCGCCTCGCTGACCCGCAGCCCGCGCGCAAGGTCGCCGGTGTAGACGTAGGCGACCAGCCCGTACTCGGTGTCGTTGGCCCAGCGGACCGCGTCGGCCTCGGCAGTGAACGTGACGATCGGGGCCACGGGACCGAAGATCTCTTCCTTGAGGATCGCGGCGTCGGCGGGAACGTCGACCAGCACGGTCGGGGGGTAGTAGCAGCCGGTGCGATCCGGCACCTCGCCGCCGACCAGCGTCCGCGCGCCGTCCTCCAGTGCACCCCGGACCAGCTCGTCGACCTTCTCGACCGCCGCGTCGTTGACCAGTGGCCCTACCTGGGTGCCCGACTCGGTGCCCGGACCGACCTTGAGCGCGCCCATCTTCTCCGCCAACCGGGTCGAGAACTCCTCGGCCACCGACTCCTCGACGTAGAACCTGTTCGCGGCCGTACAGGCCTCGCCGCCGTTGCGCATCTTGGCGATCATGGCGCCCTCGAGGGCGGCGTCCAGGTCGGCGTCGGCGAAGACCAGGAACGGGGCGTTGCCGCCAAGCTCCATCGAGCAGTTCACGATGGTGTCGGCGGCCTCCTTGAGCAGCACCCGGCCGACCTCGGTGGAACCAGTGAACGACAGCTTGCGCACCCGCGGGTCGTGCACCATCGCGGACACGACGGCGCCGGAGCGACGAGCCGGTACGACGTTGATGACGCCCTTCGGAACCCCTGCGTCGTCGAGGATCTGCGCCATCAGCAGTGCCGTCAGCGGGGTGTCCGATGCTGGCTTGAGCACGACCGTGCAGCCGGCGCCCAGCGCGGGGCCCATCTTGCGGGTGGCCATCGCGGCGGGGAAGTTCCACGGGGTGACCAGCACGCAGACGCCCACCGGCTGGTGCACGACCATGATCCGGTTGGCGCCCGACGGCGCGGTCGTCACCATGCCGTCAAGCCGCACGGTCTCCTCGGCGTACCAGCGGAAGAACTCTGCGGCGTAGATCGCCTCGCCCTTGGCGTCGACCAGTGCCTTGCCGTTCTCCAGGGAGATGAGCGTGGCGATCTCGTCGGCCCGCTCGGTCATCAGCTCCCAGGCGCGCCGCAAGATCTCGGCGCGCTCCCGCGGGGCGGTGGCGGCCCAGGCCGGCAGCGCCTCGCTGGCGGCCTCGACAGCCGCCAGACCGTCGTCCACCGACCCGTCGGCGACCTGGGCGATCACGTCGCCGGTCGCGGGGTCGAGCACGTCGAATCGGCCGCCCTCGGACGCGGCCCGCCACGTGCCGCCGATGAAGAGGTCGGTGGGCACCTTGCTGAGAACGTCTGCGGTCATGTCACTCCTTCACATCCACGGTCGGGCCTGCTGAGGAGAGTACGTCGCCTTGGCAGACCGGTCAGTACGGGTTGGCCACCATCAGGTCCTGGGCCGGGAAGAGGGTGAGGATGCGGGGGCCGTCGGCGGTGACCACGACCTCCTCCTCGATGCGGGCGGCCGAGAAGCCGTCACTTGCCGGGCAGTAGGTCTCAAGGGCGAACACCATGCCCTCCTTGAGCTCGACCGGCTCCTTCATGCTGTTCAGCCGGGAGATGATCGGCCGCTCGTGCAGCCCGAGCCCGAGGCCGTGCCCGAACTGCAGCCCGAAGGCCTCCATCTCGCTGCCGAAACCGAACTCCTCGGCCTTGGGGAGGAGGTCCGCGATCTCGTCGGATCCGACGCCGGCTTTGATGGCGGTGAGGCCGCGGTCCATCCACTCGCGCGCCCGTGTGTAGGCGTCGCGCTGGGCCGGTGTCGCGCTGCCGACCGAGAAGGTCCGGTAGTAACAGGACCGGTATCCGTTGAACGAGTGGATGATGTCGAAGAATGCCTGGTCGCCGGGTCGGATCAGCCGGTCCGTGAAGTTGTGCGGGTGCGGGTTGCAACGCTCTCCGGAGATCGCGTTGACCGCCTCGACTTGGTCCGAGCCCATCTCGTAGAGCCGCTTGTTGACGTGTGCCACGATCTCGTTCTCGCGGATTCCGGGCCTGAGCATATCGAAGACGTCCTGGTAGACACCGTCCACCATGGCCGCCGCCTGAGTGAGCAGCGTGATCTCATCAGTCGACTTGATGCAGCGCGCGTCGAGCATGAGCTGTTGCGCGTCGACGACCGTGATGCCCTGCCGCTGCATCTCGAACAGGAACGGTGGCTCGACGATGTCGACCCCGACGGGCAGGTCGGCGACCCCCGCCTCGACGAGCATCGCCTTGATCTCCGAGACAGCCTCAGCCATCAGGCCGACCGTGGGCGCCACCGCGCCGCGGAACCCGAGGAAGCCGGCTCGGTAGTTCTCCTCCGGCACCCACTTTGAGTACTTCTTGTGGTGCTTGACCGCCG
>JBDUAP010000099.1:0-8278 GCA_040004585.1 Sporichthyaceae bacterium | reverse complement strand
TCTGGATGATGGTGGCGGCCACAGCCCCAGGCAGGATGGCTCCAGCGAGCTCGACGGGTCTGGCGTCGGCTCCTGCGTTGGCAGGCTGTCGGTGGACGTGGGCCCTAGACCGGTCCACAGCCCCGCGATGAGGATCTCTGCGCGGGCCTCGCACGAGTCGGCGACTTCTTGCACACGCAAGGCGCCACCGTCCTCCGCGTCATAGCTGTACTCGCCGACGTTCGTGCACCCGAAGCTGGCCGTGCCGCCCGATGCAGCCTCGACGACGGAGAACCGCCCAGGTTCGGGGGAGTCGATCCTCTGCACGATCGCCGTGTTCGTTGCCGGATCTCTCAGCGTGAGCCGATGTCCACGGACGACCGCTGTCCAAGGCCCCGTCACCACCCGGGCCGCCGGCCGCTGCGTCCGGATGGGATTGCTTGGTCCGCTGCTGGCGGGGGCGTGCGGCTCGGTTGAGACGGCATCGGTCGCCTTCGGCAGCGCCCACGCGCCTTGCAATTGCTGTACCCCGGGCTCGGGGTGATCCAAGCCAGTTCGCATCGTCGCGACGCCGACTAAAGCTCCCACGGCGCTGCACAGAACGACCGCGGCCATAACGGTGATCCCGCGCGTTCTCCTCTGCCTGCTCCTTCGGATGGCTCGATCGAGGGATGGGATCGAGCCATCCACGCCCTCGTGCAGTCGCGTAGCCGCGTCTCGAGCGCGCTGGTCAAGCTCTGTTAAGTCAGTCACGCCGTTCCATTCTCGTCATCTCACACTCGTCTCCTGCTGGAGTACTCGCGCGTCAGGGGGTCACGGGTTTACCTGCCGCCCGGGTTCCTTCTGACGAGATCTGCAGTGTCCGGAGCAGATGCTGCCGGGCCTTGAAGAGCGAGGCCTTCACGGAACCTTCCTTGCATCCCAGTGTCTCGGCGATCTCCTTGACCGACATGTCGGAGACGTAATGAAGGGCCACCACCTGGGCCTGCCTGCGTGGCAGTGATCGGACCAACGCCCAGAAATCAGCGTCGCCATCGGGCGAATCGGAACGCCCGTCGGCGAGCGAACCGATGCGCGTCAGGGCTCGCAGCTCCGCCAACCGTCGCCGGATCAGGGAGACGGACTTGTTCGATACGACGCGCCGTACCCACGCAAGGGGCGACTCCAGAGCGGCTATCTCATCCCACCGGCGGTATGCGACCAGGAGCGCATCCTGCGCGATGTCCTCGGCCATCGACCGGTCGCCGGTGAGGCTGGAGGCAAGGGCGACCAGGCCGCGGTACTCCCGCTGGTAGAACGCGAGAAACGGCTCCAGCCCGAGGCCGCCGGAACTGCGAGGCTCGGGAATAGGTCCCGTCGCCCCTTCCCTCACTCGGCCATTCGCTGCGCGTTGGCTGGCCCCCGCCATGCAAGCAGTGAAGCACTCAACACAGCAGGCAGGGAGTGTTGTGAGCGGCCAATTTCTGCCGTCGGTAAACGCGCGGCAGGCCCCGCCGCGAGTGTCTCTCTGAAGCGAGCTCCAGCAGAGGTGATCGCTTCGCGCAGCCCTCGAGAGGACGGGCCCAGCCATGACCAAACATGCAGATTCAGCCAAAACCGGCGTATCTCGTCGCACCTTGCTCGGTGGTGGCGCGGCCACCACGCTCGGTATCGCCCTCTCGGGAAGTCTCGGCCCGTTGGCCCGAGCCAGCGGGGTGGATCACGGAAGGTCGAACGGCGAGAACGGCGCCGCCGGCGGCTTCGACGGATACGGCCCGCTGCAGGCCGACCCCGACGGCCGGCTGGCCCTGCCTAACGGCTTCCACTACACGGTCGTGGCCGAAACCGGGGTGACCCTGCTGGACAGCGGCGAGCCGACGCCGAACTTCACCGACGGGTCGGCCAGCTTCGTCCGCCCCGGAGGCGACGGGGTCATCCTCATCACCAACCATGAGGTTCGCAACGGCCTAGAGTTCCCGTTCATCGGCGGCGTACCCCAACCGCCGGGCCTGGTCTATGACCCAGGCGCGCACGGCGGTACGACGACGATCGAGGTCGACAAGCACGGCAACCGGGTCCGCGAGTACGTCAGCCTGGCCGGCACGAGCACCAACTGCGCCGGCGGCAAGACCCCGTGGAGCACCTGGCTCAGCTGCGAAGAGGTCTTCAGCAACCCTCCGGGCGGCGGCACCACGAAGCAACACGGGTTCGTCTTCGAGGTCGACCCCTACGACGTGGACGCCCACCTCGACCCGCAGCCCATCAGGGCTCTCGGCCGCTTTGCGCACGAAGCCGTCGCCGTCGATCCCGACACCGGCCGAATCTACGAGACCGAAGACGCGAACGCGCCGCACGGACTCTTCTACCGGTGGACACCGCCGGCCGCTGCGTTACCGCTCGGCAAGGGATCGCTGCGGGCGCTCGGGCCGACGGACGGAACGCTCGAGGCGATGCGGGCACGGACCGCGTCGGGTGCAGTCGTGGCCGACCTGTGCGTCGCCACGGTGCCGGGCACGACGTACGCCGTGGAGTGGGTGAGTGTCCTCAACCGGGCCGGGTCGCCTGGAGCCCAGGTCCGCAGCCAGTTCAACCTGGTTCCGAGCGCGACGAATCCGTCCAGGGACATCACTCGCAGCCGCAAGCTGGAAGGTGCCTGGTGGGCCGACGGGGGCGTCTACTTCGTGGCATCGTTCGCCCGCACGACCGCCCCCGACCTCAGCGCTGTCGCGCACGACGGGCAGGTGTGGTTCCACGACCCGTTGGCGAGCACCATCCAGCTCCGGCTGCGCTTTGCCTACACATCCGATAACCAGGACGACGACCCGGACGGACCGGACAACATCGCACTCTCGCCATACGGCGGCGTGATCCTGGCTGAAGACGGCGAAGGCAAGCAGCACCTCGTCGGTGCGACGGAGGACGGTCAGACCTACTTCCTGGCCCGCAACGAGGTGGGGGACGGCACTGCCGAGATGACCGGCCCGAACTTCTCCCCGGACAAGGACACCCTGTTCGCGAACCTGTTCAACCCGGGAGCCACCTACGCCATCATGGGCCCGTGGAAGAGGCAGGGCGGAGGTGGCAAGCCGACTCCGGAAGAGACGATCACACCCTGAAGCGGCGGTTCGACCTACAGCACGTTGACCGCGCGAGCTGCGACCACGGCGATAGTCAGGAGGGACACGCCCGCGCCGGCTCCCATGATCAACTTGGCTCGAGGCGACAGCGGCATTGTGTCGGTGGGGCTGAACGCGGTGGCGGTGGTGAACGCGACGAATAGGTAGTCGCTAAAGCCGGGATACCACTTCTCTGAATCCCAACCGGGGACTCCTGTCATCTGCGGGAACAGGAGGTCTGGTCTGCCCGGGGGCTCGTGGTGACGCGGGTCCCGGGCGAAGGGGCCACCGCGGTCGAGCTCCCACAAGGCCAACGCCACGGCGGCCAGGTTGGTCACCCAGATCAGTAGCGCCCCCTGCACGAGAACCTTGGGGTCGGCCTTCGAGCCAGACGTCAGGAAATTGATCAGGAGGAACAGCTGCACTGCATTGGCCAGCGCCACGGTGGCGGCGAGCGCGATGGACAACACCCGTAGCCACGCGAGGTCTTGCTCCAGCCGGATCGGGTTGCCGACCACCACCGGCACGAGCAGTGCTGCTTCCAGCGCCAGCACCAACCATTGCGGTCCGACCGTCACCTCGTGCGGCATCGCGAGCTGTAGGACCAGCACAACCAGGACGGTCAGGCTGGCGGGCCATCGACGTTCGTGCCCGGTGTCCTCGTTCGCGGCCACGTTGATCAGGGCCGCGGTCGCGGGGGCCAGGTCGCTGCGCCGAGCTCGCGGGAGAGCGAACGCGCTGTCTCGCGCAGCGCCATAGGGACCCGGATCGCCCGGTCGACCGACTGGATCACGCCTGCGGCTCCCCTCCTGTGAGCAATGTTACGAAGGCATCTGTGCACTAGTGGAATCGCGGGCGTAACCTCCCGCAAGCGCGTGCTGGCAATGCTCTCGGAGACCAGCGGGAGCTGGCCCGGAGGACCTATCGTTCCGGCCATGTCTACACGTCGCCTCGGTGCCGTCATCGTCACCGGGGTCCTCCTGTTTCCCGCGGGATGCGCGGACGGCTCGTCGTCCGGCGTGCCCGCCGGAACGGGCAGCGTCTCGAACAGGCCTGCCTCCGTGTCCTCGCCGAGTCCGACGGCGCCGTCGGTGGCGCGGTCCACGGCGACCGGGGCGGCCAAGAAGGTGATCCTCAAGGACGGCCGCTACCCGACGTACATCCTCAAGGTGCGCCCCGGGACGCGGCAGGTGACGCTGGACCTCGTGCAGTTCTTCACCGGCCCGGCGGCGAGCAAGGCGGCCGAAGAGGATCACGCGGCCGAGGTGCCACCACCCAATGACTACTGGATCCGCAACGCGAACATGCTGCTTCGCACCCTGCCGGTCGGCTCGGGCGCGCGCGTCACGGTGAACACCCTCGCGGCGGAGGAGACCGGGTCAGCGGACAAGGACGTCACCGTGACGCTGACCAAGCTGGCGTCCTACGACCTGTCGAACCACCTGTTCTGGGTCACGGTGCGCGGCGACACGGTGACGCGTCTGACGGAGCAGTTCCTGCCCTGACCCGGCTAGTCGTGGCGGAAGCCGCCGAGGAACCGGCGGAAGACTCCACCCTCGCGGCGGAGCGGCGCGGCCGGGGAAGGCGCCGTTTTGCGCTGTCGTGCGATGGGCTGGTCGTAGTCCGTGCGGGCGATGGCATCCACGATCTGGTCCTCGTCGAATTGCTCGGAGCCGTCGATGACGGGGACAAAGCCCACCAGCATCCCGTCGCGCATCACCTGCGCCTCGAGCCCCGCCGTACCGTCGGTGTCCCACATCGCCTCGCGGCCGCCCTTGACTGACACCCGCACCCCGAACTGGTAGACCCCCGCCTTCTCCAGGTGCGCGTTGATGCCCCGTTCACGAAGCGTGTCGACGATCCGCCGGGCCTTGATCTCGTTCATCCCATTGAATCTACCGGGCAATACGTCGTATCCCTCACGCGACCAAGTTCCGCGGCAGGTTGACCAAATCAGGGAGGGGAACCCCATGCACGTGCGCAAACTGGGCAAAGGTGGCGTCGCGATGATTGTCGGTGGCGCTGTGGTTCTGTCGTTGGCGGGAGTGGCTGTGGCCGCGATCCCCAACTCGGACAACGTGATCAACGGCTGTTACAACTCCGGGTCAGGCGCCTTGCGCGTCATCGACACCAGCACCTCGCAGTGTGGGAGCAAGGAAACGGCAATCTCCTGGAACCAGCAGGGCCCCCCAGGGACCCCGGGTGCAGCGGGAGCGGCTGGTGCCCAGGGACCGGACGGAGCACAAGGAGCCCCAGGTGTGGGCGATGTGACGGCCATGGGCAGCGGGGCATATCTCACGTGCGTTGGGGGGAGGCAGGGTGCCTTTGAGGGACCGGTTACGGACAAGGGCTTCGAGAAGAGTGTCGAGGTGGACGCTGCTGACCATGCCATCGTCTCACCGCGCGACGCGGCAAGTGGCCAGGCGACAGGCAAGCGGCAGCACAAGCCCTTCCTGATCACGAAGGCGGTAGATAAGACCACGCCGCTGTTCTACAACGCGCTCGTGACCAACGAGACCCTGACGAGCTGCACCATCAGATTCGTCCGGCCGTCGAGCACCGGAACCGCCGACAACTACTACACGGTGAAGCTGACGAACGCCTCGATCAGCTCCCTCGATTTCACGAAGGGCGACGTACGCGGCGCTGCCGGGCGCCTGGGCGAATACGAGAAGATCGGGTTCACCTACCAGAAGATCGAGTGGACCATCACTGCAGGCGGCATCACGGCACAGGATGACTGGGAGGCTCCCGTCACCTGAGGCGGGCATTGATGACGGGCTGACGTGGCGACCAGCGCCACGTCGGCCCGTCGTCCAGCGATCACCAGTCAGGTGTGGTTCTCTGCCGCTGCTCTGAGCGCGGCCAAGGTCGTCTCCATCCCGCGCCGGTTGTGTGCGGCCCGGTCGACGATGCCCATGACCGCGGGCGAGCTCACGCGCAAGGTCGCCCCCCGCCGGTCGACCCACGCCTCGGTGACGTGGCAGCCCTCAGCAGTCGGCTCGATGTCGTAGGACCACTGCGAGATCGCCCACGGTCCCCATCTCACGTCGAACGCGAACCGCCGGCCCGGGTCGGCGGCCGTCACGGTGCAGGTGGTCGTCCAGCGGGCCAGGAGGCGCTTGTTCGTCCCGCGGAACTTCGACCCCAGCGCCGCCGGACCACTGCCGCCGAGCCACTGGCAGGACGTGGTCTCCGGGCTCCACTCGCCCATCCGGGTCACGTCGCTGACCAGGTCGTAGACCACCTTGGGATCGGCCGCGATGTCTTCGGTCACCTCGACATCGGCCACCTGCGGAGTCTCTCAGACCGCCGACGGAAGTTTCTGCTGCCCGTTGTGTCCGAAGTGCCCCGCGGTGGTACCCGCACGGTTGTTCGGACCCAAGCGGGATAAGGCGATCGGGGCTAGCGTCGCGGCAGGCTGACGGTCGTCGACGAGGAGAAGAAGATGAGTGCACGACGTTGCGGGGTACGACGGGTCGCTGCCACGGTCGCCGCGGTGCTGGCCCTGGGGTGGGCCGCTGGCCCCGCCGACGCGGCGCCCAAGCCCGGGCAGGGCACCCCGATCACGGTGATGACTCGCAACATTTATCTCGGCGGCGACATCACCCGGCCACTGACGGCGACTGCCGGCAAGACCGGCGGCGAGGCGCTCGTGGCGTTCGGCAACGCAAACCATGCCCTGCGCGGCGTCGTCTCCCAGACCGACTTCCCGGCCCGGAGCAAGCTGCTAGCGCGCGAGGTCGCCGCCACCGAGCCCGACATGATCGGCCTGCAGGAGGTCGCCCTCTGGCGCAGCGGTCCGATGCAGCTCGCAGCCATCGGGGTCTCAAACGCCACCACCGTCGACTACGACTTCCTCGCCACCTTGCTCGCCGACCTGGCCGCGATCGGTGAGCCATACGTCGCCGTGAACGTGCAGGAGGAGTCCGACGTGGAAGGTCCGTCCTTCCTCGGCAACCCGTTCGCCGGCACCATGTCAGACGCGTCGGACGTGCGGCTCACCATGCGCGACGTGCTCCTCAAGCGGGCCGACGACCGCGTCAGGGTTCTTGCCAGTGGTGGTGGCCACTACGCCGCCCGACTGCCGTTCTCCGTCGCAGAAGTGACGTTCCAGTTCATCCGCGGCTACAACTGGGCCGACGTGCGCGTGGGCGCGAAGACCCTGCGTGTCGTGAACACCCACCTCGAGTCGCAGTTCTCGTTCCTGGCGCTGGCGCAAGCGCGCGAGCTGTTCGCCGGTGCGGCGCGTGTGCCGGGCCAGGAGGTGGTTGTCCTGTGTGACTGCAACTCCGACCCGTTGAACCACACGACCAAACCCGGTGATCCGACCCCGCACTCCGCTCCGTACGACTTCATGACCGGGCCCGGCGGCTTCACCGACGAGTGGCTGCAGTTCGCACCGGCCGACCAGGGCTGGACGTCTGGCCTCTCCGAGTTCGTCAACGACCCGGACACCTCGCAAATCGACCACCGCATCGACCTGGTGCTGGCGCGCGGCGCTGACGGACAGGCGCTGCCGGCCGACCAAGGGCGCATCGTGGGGGTCGATCCCGCCAACCGCTCCGCGACCGGCCTGTGGCCCTCGGACCACGCTGGCGTGGTGCTACGACTGCGCCCCTGATCAGCTCTGAATCAGCCAGGAGTCAGCCGGAATCGGCCGCCCGCCGGCGTCCACCATGTGGAAGCCGGCGGAGGTGGCTGTGGACGGATCCGTGGATAAGTCGGTGGAAACCTCACCCGGTCGGGGGAGAACCGCCCGCATCCTGTGGACATCCTGGGGATGGCGAAAACCACTGAAAATGATTGCCGGAAAGCCCTTGTGCACCCCCCGGCGACCCACTAGAAATTGCCTACGCCACCGGAAACGGGGGCCGACCCGGAGGAAACTCCGGGACGACGGAAGCACTGGGAAACCGGAGAAATCCGCGAATCGGAGCTTGCTCCAGGACGCGGAGGACGACGGAAGAACAGAGTTTGCGGCGAGGCTCTCGGGACCGTTGGTCGGTTCACAGGCAAGGCAGCCGAGCGATCGGCGAGCCGGCTCGTGAGCTAGTGAGGCCCCTCCATCTCATACATGGAGGGGCCTCACACCATTTTGCCCGCAGTTCGCCGCAGAAACGCGCAGCGACACGGGCCTGGTTTCTCAGCGACTTCATAGGTCTCTCTCAGGCTTCGCACGCCTGCAGGTGTCACCATCGGTC
>JBDUAP010000098.1:0-8320 GCA_040004585.1 Sporichthyaceae bacterium | reverse complement strand
GACTGCCGCAGCGACGACGTCGAACGCAGCGAGCTGTTCATCGTCGAGGGCGACTCCGCGCTAGGCACGGCCAAGCTCGCTCGCAACTCAGAGCACCAGGCCCTGCTGCCGATCCGCGGCAAGATTCTCAACGTCCAGAAGGCGTCGGCCTCGGACATGCTCAAGAACACCGAGTGCGCCTCGATCATCCAGGTGATCGGTGCTGGCTCGGGGCGCACCTTTGACCTGGACGCGGCGCGCTACCAGAAGATCATCCTGATGGCTGACGCGGACGTCGACGGCGCGCACATCCGCTGCCTGCTGCTCACGCTCTTCTACCGCTACATGCGCCCGCTGGTGGATGCCGGTCGGGTCTACGCAGCGGTGCCACCGTTGCACCGCATCGAGGTGATGGCCGCCGGCCGGGCCAAGAACGAGATCGTCTACGCCTACTCCGAGACCCAGATGCGCAAGGTCGTTGCCGACCTCCAGCGCAAGGGAAAGCGCTACAAGGAGCCGATCCAGCGCTACAAGGGCCTCGGCGAGATGGACGCCAACCAGCTGGCAGAGACGACGATGGAGCCCCGGCACCGCACACTGCGTCGGGTGTCGATCGGTGACGCGGAGGCCGCGGAGGCGGTGTTCGAGCTGCTGATGGGCAACGACGTCGGCCCGCGTCGTGACTTCCTCGTCGAGGGCGCCAACCGGGTCGACCGCGACACGATCGACGCCTGACGGCTCACGCTCCGTGCGCGCGGTGCCGATGATTCCGGCATGCTCACCTGGATCGCCGAGGCGTTGCTGCTGGCTGCTCTGGTCGCCGCCACGCGGTGGCTGCTGCGACGCGAAGATGCGCTGGGGCGGCCCCGACCCTTCCCGGTCTTCTCGGTGGCCAGCCTGGCGATCCTGGGTGCCGGCCTACTGGTCCCAGGCGTACGCCACCACCAGCTCGAGGACCGCCTCGCCGTGGTCGCCAGCGACCTGGCCGGATATCGCGTGGTGGTCAACTGCCAGACCGCCGGGAAACAGTTCGTCGATGCGGGGGCCGAACTCGGCTACGTGCGCTACGGATCGGACGGCGTCCCGGAGCGGGCCACGCTGATCAAGCGCGCCCAGTGCACAGACCTGTCCCGCTACCTGCGTTCCCATGGTGATCATCCCGACGATGGCGAGGTCATCGCGGTGCATGTGCTGAGCCACGAGTCGATGCACATGGCCGGTATTACAGACGAGGCCCGCGCCGAGTGCCTGGCGATACAACGCGATGCCCGCACCGCTCGACTGCTCGGTGCGTCCGGGCCGGAGGCCGCCGACCTGGCCCGGCGGTACTGGCGCGAGGTCTATCCACGGATGTCTGACAGCTACCGCTCGCCCGAGTGCCGACCGGGCGGCCAGCTCGACCAGGCCTCGCCGGACGCCCCTTGGCGGCGTTGAGGTATTCGTCTAACCAAGGTGTGTGCCAACCGCTGAAGAATTCGGCTCACCTGGCCGATGAAAAGAGCATGCTGTTCCTGCAGGCCCTCCTCACCGCTGCGTATCTGGCAGTGGTGGGTCGCGTGTGGCTGCTGAAGCGTCGTGGTGCTGCTCTGCCCGGCCCGGCCTTGCCGGCCGCCGACCAGGCACCCGAGACGGCCGTGGGCCTGCCGCCCGCCGGCGACGAGTTCGTCGGCTACGTTGACGACGGGATCGCCGCCCTGGGCGACTACCTGTCCGAGGGCTTCGCCACTTAGGTCTCCAGCGTCATCGGCCCGTGACCGCCGCGATCGGCTGGCTGGCCGCAGTCCCCGAGCCGTCGCGCCGACCCGTCGCCGGCGGCAGCTCCATCGGCACCCCCGTCGCGGCCGCCGCTCGTGGTGGAGCGGCGCCGGCCCAGGCCAGGATGACGGCGTCCTCGCCGCGCAGGAACCGGTGGCAGCGGACTCCGCCGGTGCCCCGGCCCTTGGCCGGGTACTCGTCGTACGGAGTGACCTTCAACGAGCCGGGCTCGGTGCCGGGTAGCGCCGCCGACGACCCGGCCACCGTGACCACCGCGTTTTCGCGCCCAGGGTCGACCACGCCGAAGAACACCGCCTGCTGACCCGGCGCGAGCCGCACTCCGGCCATGCCGCCGGCTGACCGGCCCTGGGGGCGGACCGCGCTGGCCGGGAAGCGCAGCAGCTGGGCGTCGGAGGTCACGAAGACGAGGTCGCGGTCGTCGCGGGCGAGCTCGACCGCGCCGACCACCTGGTCGCCCGGTCGCAGTCCGATCACGTCCCAGCTGTCCTTGTTGAGGGGGTAGTCGGGCGTCAGCCGCTTCACGACCCCCTCGCTGGTGCCCAGAGCCACACCGACCTCGGCGTCGCCGAGCCCGACCAGGCACAGCACCCGCTCGTCGGCCACAAGCTGGAGGAACTCCGAGACCGGTGCGCCGCCGGACAGGTTCGGCGCGCTCGCTGTCGACGGCAGAGCCGGCATGTCCAGGACGCCGAGCCTGATCATGCGCCCGGCGCTAGTGAGCGCGGCGACCTCGCCGCGCGCGGTGGTGCGGACCGCTGAGGTGATCACGTCGTGCTTCGCTCGTGGACCCTCGAGGGGGAGCGGGTCGTCGGAGAGCGTGCGCGCCATCAGGCCGGTCGAGGAGAGCAGCGCCCAACAGGGGTCGTCGGTCACCTCGAGCGGCACCGCGGTAGTCGCGGGCGTGCCGGCGGACTCGAGCAGAACGGTGCGCCTCGGCGTACCGAACTTCTTGGCCACCTCGGCGAGCTCGGTCGAGACCGTCTCGCGGAGCAGGGCGTCGGACTCGAGGATCGCGGTGAGCTCCTCGATCGTGGTCCGCAGCGTCTCCTGCTCGGCCTCGAGCTCGATGCGGGAGAACTTGGTCAGTCGGCGCAGCGGCATGTCCAGGATGTATGTCGCCTGGGTCTCGGTCAGCTCGAACACCGACATCAGGCGCTCGCGGGCCTGCGCGGCGTCGTCGCTGGTGCGGATCACCTGGATGACCTCGTCGACGTTGAGGATCGCGACGAGCAGGCCGTCGACGAGGTGCAGCCGGTCGGCTGCCTTGGCGCGGCGGTGCAGGCAGCGTCGTCGTACGACGTCGAGTCGGTGCGCCACGTAGACCTCGAGCAGGTCCTTGAGGCCCAACGTTCGGGGCTGGCCCTCGACCAGGGCGACGTTGTTGATGCCGAAGGATTCCTCGAGCGGGGTGAGCCGGTAGAGCTGGTCGAGGATCGCGTCGGGGTTGAACCCGTTCTTGATCTCGATGACCAGCCGCAGGCCCTTCTCGCGGTCGGTGTAGTCGTCGACCGCGGTCACGCCCTGGACCTTTTTGGCGCGCACCAGCTCGGCGATCTTCTCTTTGACCCGCTCGGGCCCGATGCCCCACGGCAGCTCGGTCACGACGATGCCCTTGCGCCGCGGCGTGACGTTCTCGATGCGCGCGGTGGCCCGGGTGCGGAAGGCGCCGCGACCGGTTTCGTAGGCGTCGCGGATGCCGTCGAGGCCGACGATCTTGCCGCCGGTGGGCAGGTCGGGGCCGGGCACGAAGCGCATCAGGTCGTCCAGCGTCGCTTTCGGGTGCTTGATCAGGTGCCGCGCCGCCGAGATGACCTCGACCAGGTTGTGCGGGGCCATGTTGGTCGCCATGCCGACCGCGATTCCGGACGCACCGTTGACCAGCAGATTGGGGAAGGCCGCGGGCAGCACCTCGGGCTCGTAGGCCTGATCGTCGTAGTTGGGCCGCATGTCGACGACGTCCTCGTCGAGGCTCGTCGTCATCAGCAGGGCGGCGGCGTCGAGGCGGCACTCGGTGTAGCGGTAGGCCGCGGGCGGGTCGTCATTGCCCAGCGAGCCGAAGTTGCCGTGCCCGTCGATCAGCGGCAGCCGCATCGACCACGGCTGGGCCATCCGGACGAGGGTGTCGTAGATCGCGCCGTCACCGTGGGGGTGCAGCTTGCCCATGACGTCGCCGACGACGCGCGCGCACTTCACGTGACCCCGGTCGGGCCGCAGGCCCATCTCCGACATCTGGAAGAGGATGCGCCGGTGCACCGGCTTGAGGCCGTCGCGCGCGTCGGGCAGTGCCCGGGCGTAGATGACCGAGTAGGCGTACTCGAGGAACGAGCCCTGCATCTCCTCGGACACGTCGATGTCCACGATGCGTTCGGTGAAGTCCTCGGGCGGGGGCGGGGATTTGGTCGTACGACGTGCCACGGCTTGCTCGCTCCAGCTGGGGTATCGGGTTGACCTGGTCTGGCCATTCTTCCCGCCTCCACCGACGGTGACGGGCAGCGACCCACGTTATGGGAGCCTGGCTGCCATGTTCCGGAGCTCCTTCGCGCGGCTGATGCTGCGGGTCACGCGGTGGAAGACGGTCGGTCGTGTCCCGAGGTCCGGGATCCTGGTCGGTGCCCCGCACACGTCCAACTGGGACTGGGTCGCCATGGTCATGCTGACCTGGCGTGACGGCGTCGCGCCGAAGGTGCTCATCAAGCGCGAGCTGTTTCGTGGCCCGCTGGGTCCGCTGCTGCGGGCGACCGGCGGCATCCCGCTGGACCGGACGAACCCGGGCGAGACGGTCCGAAGGCTGCTCACCCAGGCGGGCGACGAGGATTTCCTGCTCGTCCTCGCGGCGGAGGGGACGCGGCGCAAGGCCGACCACTGGAAGTCCGGCTTCTACAAGATCTCCAAGCAGACCGGCCTGCCGATCACTCTCGGCTACATCGACGGGCCTACGCGGACGATCGGGGTCGGTCCGACATTCGAGCCCTCCGGTGACGTTGCTGCCGACATGGGCACGGTGCGGGCCTTCTACGCCGACAAGCACGGGATCCATCCGGAGATGCGAACCGAGCCGCGGCTCCGCGAGGAAGGGCCTGCAGCCGCCGGTTAGCCGTTGGGCTCGCCCGGGCCGCCCGTGGCGACAAAGACGGTGTTCGCCGACTCCTTGCCGGTCAGGTGGTTCGGAAACGTGACGATGTGAGCCTCCGTGGATGCGAACACCTCCGCCAGGACGGAACGGAAGTCTGGGTCCGGGGGATCGTCGGACCACAGCGCGAACACGCCGTCCGGATACAAGTGGCTCGCGAGTCGGCGCAGGCCCTCCTCGGAGTAGAAGGCGGCGTGGCTCGGGTGCAGCACATGTCGGGGCGTGTGGTCGATATCAAGCAGTACGGCGTGGAAGAGCCGGCCCGGCGTACTGGTGTCGAAGCCCTCTTGCGAGTTGAC
Source organism: Sporichthyaceae bacterium (assembly GCA_040004585.1). Lineage (GTDB taxonomy): Bacteria > Actinomycetota > Actinomycetes > JACCUZ01 > JACCUZ01 > JBDUAP01. Next base: position 3,136 of record JBDUAP010000098.1, on the reverse strand, counting down.
CATGGCGAAGAAGTCGCCACGCACGAGCCGAACGCGCGGGTCCGACGCCAAGCCGGCGGTGTCGGGGAACATGCCTCGCTCATGCCAGGTGATCACCTCGTCCAGTGCCTCGACCACCGTGAGTGAACTGACGCGCGGGTCGTCCAGCACCGCCTGCGCCGTGTAGCCGAGACCGAGGCCGCCGACGACGACGTCCAGGTCATCGCCGGCCGGCACTGCCAGGCTGAGCCGAGCGAGTTCCACCTCTGCCAGGGTGAACAGGCTCGACATCAGGAACTCCTCGCCGAGCTTGACCTCGTAGACGTCGATGTTCAGCGACGGCTCCCGCCGGCGGCGCAGGCTGATCGCCCCCATGGGGGTGTCGGCCCAGGCCAGCTCCTCGAAGCGGCGCGGCCTGCCCTCGCCTTCGGCTGCCGCGTTCAGGGTCGACCGCCGAGCCGGCTGACCGCACCGGCGGCGAGGCTGTTTCCCGCAGCCAGGGCAGACTCGGGCTCGGGGTGCAGCAGCCACGAGGTGAGGAAGCCCGCTGCGAACGCGTCGCCGGCACCGGTCGTGTCCAGCACCTCCACCCCGCGCTCGGCCGGAGCGCTCGCCGCGATGAAGCCCCCGTGCCAGAGCGCGCCTTGGTCGCCGAGCTTCACGACCACCTCGCGATAGACCGTGGCAAGGGCGGCGGCGGCCTCGCGAGGTGGATCCTGGCCGGACAACACGCGCGCCTCATCCTCATTGGCGAGCAGCAGGTCGACGCCGAACGTCCAGTCCAGGAAGTTGCCGGGCCCGGCCGCCTCGAGCAGCGCGACCGAGGACGGGTCCACCGAGATGGTCATGCCGATCTCGCGGGCCATTCCCATCGCAGCAAACGCCGCGTCCCGTGAGTCGGGGTGTAGCAGTGGGTATCCCGACAGGTGCAGGTGGGCGCTTGGCCGGAACACCTCCTCGGGCAGGTCGCTCGCGTCCAGGGTGGCGTTCGCGCCGGTGTCCGGGAGCATCGAGCGCTGTCCGTCGGCTTCGACCAGCACGACGCAGCTCCCCGTCGGTCGGTCGGAAAGCACGGCGCGTACGTAGACGCCCGCCGTGTGCAGCTCGGTGCAGGCTTGATGTCCGAGCGGGTCGTCGCCCACGCGACCGACGAACGTCGTGGGGACGTCTTGGGCCGCGAGCCAGGCCGCGACGTTGGCCGCGGAACCACCGCCGCTGGTCGACACCCGCGACGGGGTGTCGCTGCCTACGGCGAGGGGTCCGGACATCAGGGCGATGACGTCAACCATCAGGTCGCCGACGACCACGACGGACAGCGTCTGAGCCCCCAACGGCGTCATGCGGACAACACGGAGGCTGCCGTGGCGATCTGGGCGGCCAGTGCGGCGTTGCGCAGGATGATCTGGATGTTCGCGGTCAGGCTGGTTCCGCCGCTCTCGCGGTGGAAGAACTCCAGCAGGAACGGCGTGACGTCCTTGCCTCGTACGCCGGCTTGGGCGGCCGCGGTGAGTCCGGCGCGGAGCACGCGGTCATGCAGTTCCGGGTCGACCTGCTCGTCGAGCGGCAACGGGTTGGCCACGATCAACCCGCGCTGGTCGGTACCCAACGTCGTACGCGCCTGCATCACCGCGGCGACTTCTTCGGGGGAGTCCACCCGCCAGTCCAGCGGATGACCGGAGTCGGTGAGGTAGAAGCCGGGGAAGGAGTCGGTGCCGAACCCGAGAACACCCACGCCGAGGGACTCCAGCCGCTCGAGGGTGGCCGCGACGTCGAGGATGGACTTCACTCCGGCGCACACAACGACGATCGGCGTGGAGGCGAGAGCTTGCAGGTCGCCCGACTCGTCCCACGTCTCGCGGGCTTCGCGGTGGACACCGCCGATCCCACCGGTGGCGAAGACCTCGATCCCCGCCAGCGCGGCCAGATGCGATGTCGCCGCCACCGTCGTCGCGCCGTACCCGTCTCGAGCCACCAGGGTGGCGAGGTCGCGCGTGCTGACCTTCACGACGTCGTCGCGAGTCGCGATTTCCATCAAATCGTCATCGTCGAGCCCGATGCATGCCTTGCCCGAGACGACCGCGATCGTCGCTGGCACGGCGCCGTCCTCACGTACGGCGGCTTCGATCTCGCGCGCGATGCGCAGGTTGTCCGGCCGAGGCAGGCCGTGACTGATGATGGTGGACTCCAGGGCCACCACGGGACGGCCAGCGGAGAGCGCGTCGGCAACCTCGGGCAGCACAGTGAGCACGCTCTGAAGGCTAGGGCAGAGGGGTCGCAACCTGTGGATGACGGCGGTCCAGTCGTCTCCTGTGGACAACACGCGGCCAAGCCTCGAATCCAGAGGCGATGTGAGCCCCTCAGGTTACGGTTTGATGACAGTCCTGAATTCCTTGTGGATAAAGGCTTTTTCGCCCAGTTCTCTCGGTGGAGCTGTCGGTGGTGGCCCGTAGGTTCGGTGGCATGTCCAGCACCGATGACCGAGGCCCCGGCGACGATGCCGATGCGCGCGCCGGCACCCGATCCGGGGTGGCGCTGCGTCGGGACCGGATGCGCGCGACGGTTGGTCGGATCGCGTCTGGGCAGGCGGAGCAGCTGCGGCTGGTGCCCGGGCTGGTGCAGGAGTGCGCGGCGGCGGCGCGGCTCGAGCTGGCCGGGACGGTTCGCGCGTCGGGCCGGCCGTCGGTGGAGGAGCTGACCCACACCACTGTGGTCCACGAGGTGACGGTGATCCTCGGGATCCCGAAGTGGGAGGCAGAGAAGCTGGTGGAACGCGCAAGCCAGCTGGTGGGGGTGCTGCCGGACACCCTGGGCGCACTGGAGGCGGGCCGGATCGACCTGGCCCGGGCGCAGGTGCTGGAAGAGGAGACCCGATTCCTCGACGAGGCGTGCGCGCGGGCGGTCGAGGCGCTGGTTCTGCATAAGGTCGCCGACCGTGACGGGCCGTGGGCCGGCCTGTCGCCGCGGAAGTGGCGGTCCCAGGTCCAGCTGCTGGTCGTGCGGGTCGACGCCGACGCCGCCCGCCGCCGCCGGGAGGCGGTGAAGCTGTTCCGGGCGGTGCGGGCGTGGGCGCAGGGCGACGGCAGCGGGGTGCTGCGGGTTGAAGGGCAGGACGCGGACATCGCGGTCATCGACGCGGTGATCACCGACCTCGCCCTGG
>JBDUAP010000097.1:0-8334 GCA_040004585.1 Sporichthyaceae bacterium | reverse complement strand
GGCGCCATCGCCACGACGTCGGGTGCTCGAACAGTGGTCGACCAAGCGCGTTCGCTCCCGGAGAGGGACGCGGTGGTCCTCGCGGACTCCGCCATGCGCACCTTTGGCCTGAGTGGTGATGACTTTCGCAAGGTGCTCTGCCGGCAACGTGACTGGCCGGGCGCTTTGGCCTCCTGCCAGGCGCTCGGCCGTTCCGATCCTCGGTCTGAGTCGGTGCTGGAGTCGATCGGGCGGATGACCTGCACGGACAACGGGCTGCCGCGACCGATGAGCCAGGTCTGGCTCGGCGACGAACGGCCGGAGATCCGAGTGGGCTTCTACTTCCCGGAGTTCGGACGGTTGGTGAGGCAGACGGTCGCGTCAAGTACGCGACTCCGCAGGCGATCTGGGAGGAGAAGAAGCGCCAGGATCGGCTCCACGATCTGGGCTTCGACGTTGTCCGGTTCGACTACGCCGATGCCGTCGGCGATGGTCACGCCATGGCGGCGCGGTTCCGGCGCGCCTTCGCCCGGGGCGCCACCGGCGTCGGCCGGACGTTCGAGGATCCGCATTGGTGGCTCGTCAGCCGGATGGCGGGCTGGGACGATGAACCTGCTCAGCTGGCGTGGTGGCTGCGACGAATCGGCTGGTGACGGGCGCGACCCGTCGTACGAACCTGATCTCCCTTCATCGCCGGAGCCTGGATCTGGCCCGCGGTTCGGGCCTTGCTGCCGTATCAGCGCGATGAAGGGAGATCGATCGGTGCTGGATAAGGTCGGCGGCATGGGACTTCTCGACGGCCGGGTTGCGATCGTCACTGGGGCCGGGCGCGGCATCGGGCGCGGCGAGGCGATCGAGCTGGCCGGCGAGGGCGCCGGTGTGGTGGTCAACGAGCTCGACCCCGACGTCGGCAAGCACGTCGTCGAGGAGATCGTCGCGGCCGGGGGCGAGGCGGTGCTCGACACCGGCGACTGCTCCGAGGAGGACTCCGCCCGCGCGCTTATCGGCACGGCGCTGGACAACTGGGGACGGCTGGACGCCCTCGTCAACAACGCCGGGATCCTCCGCGACAAGACCGTCGCCAAGATGTCGGCGGACGAGTGGGATGCGGTCATCAAGGTGCACCTGCGCGGGCACTTCCTCCCGACGCGTTACGCCTGCGCGCACTGGAAGGAGCTCGGCACCGGCGGCCGCATCGTCTGCACGGCGTCCACGTCCGGGCTGCTCGGCAACTTCGGCCAGGCCAACTACGGCGCGGCCAAGGCCGGCATCGCCGCGTTCTCCACGATCGTCGCGATGGAGATGGCGCGGTACGGCGTGCGGTGCAACGCGATCGCACCCGCCGCGCGAACCCGGATGACGGAGAGCGCCTACGGCGCGATCGAAGACCGCCCGGCCGACGACGAGGAAGAGAGCTTTGACTTCTGGCACCCCGACAACGTCGCGCCCCTGGTCGCCTATCTGTGCAGTGACGCGGCTGGTGACATCAGCGGCAAGGTGTTCGGCGTGCAGGGCGACGCCATCGAGCTCTACCAACCGTTCACGTCGGCAGCCGTCATCCAGAACCACGAGACGCGGTGGTCACCCGAGGGCGTAGCGGCGCGCATTCACGAGCTCTTCGATGAGAGCGGCATCAGTCGCGAGGTCGAGAACATGATGGCCAAGCTGCGTTTCACCATGACCGAGCGCTCCGCGCTCTAGCCGTGACCGATTTGGTCGCGAGCGTGGCCGTCGTCATCCCGGCGAAGAACGAAGCCGCCCGCATTGCCGCCACCGTTGCGGCTGCGCGCAGCATCGACGGCGTCGATTTGGTCGTTGTCGTCGACGACGGCTCGACTGACGAGACCGCTGTGTTGGCCACCGGCGCTGGCGCCACCGTGATCGGGCACCCGCGGTCGCGTGGCAAGGCCGCGGCGATGGAGACCGGCGCGGAGCTGGTGCGGCTGCTCGATCAGCAGGACGGCGGGACGTCGCCGCGGCCGTTGCTGTTCCTCGATGCAGACCTTGCGGAGACGGCACGCAACGCTGCGCCCCTTGTGCCGCCGGTGCTGGCAGGTGAGGCCGACATGACGATCGCCACGCTGCCTCCACAGGGCCAGCCCGGCGGCGGACGCGGGCTGGTCGTCAGCCTGTCGCGCAAGGGCATCGCGTCGGCCACCGGCTTTTCCGCGACCCAGCCACTGTCCGGGCAGCGCTGCCTGACCCGCGAGGCGTTCGACGCCGCCACGCCGCTCGCGCCGGGGTTCGGGGTGGAGACCGGCCTGACGATCGATTTGCTGCGGCAGGGCTTCCGGGTCCGAGAGGTCGAGGTCGACCTGCACCACCGGGTGACCGGCACCGACGTACGGGCTCAGCTGCATCGGGCCCGGCAGTACCGCGACGTCGCGCGCGCTCTCGCGGTCCGTCGGCTGCAGGCGTTCCGGCGCCGCACCGACCGGTGAGAACGGGCCGGGCGGCCCTTGCCCTGGTCGTGGCCAGCGTCGGGCTGATGCTCACAGCGGGCCTGCTCGGGCCATCGGTCGCGCAGCCGCCGCTCGGACCGCGCCGGCCGCACCCGCCGTACTCGCTGTTCCTCGGACCGGACCCGTGGCTTGTCAGCGGGCTGATCGCCGCGGCCATCGTGCTCGGCGCCGCAGCCGTCGCGACCGGGCTGCTCGCACTGCGACGCGGCTGGGTGCCGGACCCGCGCCGCCTGTTCGCCGCCGCGGGCGTCGCCGTCGGTGTGCTGATGCTGGTTGCACCGATGGGTTCGGGCGACCACCTCAGCTACGCGGCGTACGGGCGGATCGTGGTCGCGGGTGACAACCCGTACGCCGAGTCGCCGCAGCGATGGCGTGAGGGGACCGACCCCGTGGCCGGTGCCGTCGAGCCACCGTGGCGCTGGGCACCGTCGGTCTACGGCCCGGTCGCGACCGCAGAGCAGGGGCTCGCGTCCCTGATCGGTGGCTCGTCGCTGCACACCACGGTGTTTGTCCTGATGCTGATGAACGCGGTGGCGTTCCTTGGCACCGGACTGATGCTGCACCGGCTGCTGCGCGGTGACCGGTCGCGGCAGGTGCGGGCCGCGTTGCTGTGGTCACTGAACCCGCTGCTGCTGTACCAGCTCGTCGTCGGCGCCCATCTGGACACCGTGGCGGTCGCGCTGGGTGTGGCCGGCGTCGCGGTCCTGCGTCGTCGTACGACGGGTGCCACCCTCGCCGCCGGAGCCCTCGTCGGTGCCGCGGTCGCGGTCAAGCTGCCGCTGGCGCTGTTCGGTGTCGGCCTGGTGTGGGTGCTGAGACGGGAACCACGACGGGTGCTGGCGCTGGCCGTCGGTGCGCTCGTCCTGCTGGTGCCGTCGTACCTGGCCGCTGGCCCGCACGTCTTCGACCAGTTGCGCCGCGCGGCCACCTACGTCAGCCTCGCGACGCCGTGGCGGATGGTGCTCGGCCCGCTTACCGCGGGCTTCGGCCGGGACGGTGGGCGCCAGATCATCACCGCCTTGGCCGCGTTCATCGCGGTGCTGCTGGCGGCGGTGCTCCTCCGCGCGCTGCCGCGCACAGACGGAGACAAGCCCGACCTCGAGGCGGCGCGGGTCGCGTGCGTGCTCACCGTGGCGTGGGTGCTCGCCGCGCCGTACGCACTTCCCTGGTACGACGCGCTGGTGTGGGCGCCGCTGGCGCTGCTGCCCGCGTCCCGGTTGGACCTGCTGCTCCTTGCCCGCACCTCCGTACTGGCACTGGCCTACGTGCCCGGGCGGACCGTCACCCTGCTGCCGGACGACCTGCGCCGGGTGACGCTGGGATTCCGGGCCGACGTCGCGCCGTGGCTGGTGCTCGCCCTGGTGCTCAGCGTGCTGGCTCTGGCGGCGGGGCGGCGTCTTCAGCCTCGTCCAGCTCCAGCGCTCTGACGCTGGCGGCGAGGATGAGCGGGATCGCGACGAACAAGGCGACCGCAGGGATCGCGATGCCGGAGTCGTTGACGGCGAAGCCGATGCCGACGGTGACAAGCACGGCGATGACGCCGGACCGCAGGGTCGCCGACCGGTCGTAGGCCCGGCCGAGGGCGGCCGCGTGCGAGGACACCGGGCGCATCAGAACGAGAACGACGAATGCGAAGCCGATCGGCACGATGAGGGCGAGCAGGTAGTTGCGGAAGGCGCGCAGGTTCGCTTCGAGCTTGCGCTGCACGATGCCCATCGCGTCGCCGTCGATCACCTGCTGCACGAAGCGCCCCAGGTGCGAGCGGTCGGCGGCGGGATGGCGCCAGTCCAGGTAGGCGACAACCGTGATCGTGGCGGCCGCTGCAAGTCCGATCAGTGCGGCGCGCCACCACGACACCCGCAAGCCCGCCACGAGAAGGGCCAGCACCGCGAAGCCAGGAACCAAGGCGAGGACGCCGCCGAAGTCGCTGCCCCAACGCGGCCAACCGTCGACGAGCACGGCTACGACACCGGTGATGGCGACGACAGCGACCGCCTCGCGTTGCCGGCCGTCGCGCAGCAGCGCGTCGGCGACCGCGGTGGCAGCGAGCAGCATGCCGGTGGCGAACAGTGCGAACGCCAGGTTGCCGAAGCCATAGAACCGGCCGGCCACCAACGGTGAGTAGCCCATCAGGCTGGACAGCTGCAGGGGAGAGCCGATCATGACATCGACGAGCAGCACCAGCCCGGTGATGGCCGCGACTGCTCCGAACGGCCCGAGCAGCTGACGCCGCCAGGGGCCGAGCAGTGCGATCGCCGTCACCGCCAGGAGTGCCACGAGCAGCGACAACGCGAGTGCGGCGAGCGGATGATCGGCCCTCCACCAAGGCACCAGGTTCGCGAGGTAGGTCGACACCGGCACGGCGGCGAATACCAGGGCTGCACGCTGCATCGCTTGCATGACCCGAACTCGGCGGGCTGATCCGCCCCACCGCCGCCGCACCGCGACTGCTGCCGCGCCGTAGAGAAGCAGCTGGCTGACGACGAGCACGGTGAAGAAGTGCGGCGTGAACCGGCTGGCCACCTGGGCCTTGGTGTCCGTGTCCACGAGCTCGTCGATCGCGTCTGGCAGCGGCGGCCGCGGCCCGTCGGGTTTGATCTGCGAGCCGATCGCCGCACGCGGCTGGTCCAGCCCGAGCAGCCCGAGCACGGTCGGCAGGACGTCGGTCAGCTGCACCAGCGCTGCACGCCTGGTGGACCGGGCGGTGAGCCAGCGCTCGTCGTACGTGCTTCCGTCGGGCGCCGGTCCGCGCGCCGTCGCGACGGTGAGGTGCGGCGTGGTGGACCGGTCCGCCATCCCGATCACGATGACCGTGGCTTGCGGCGGTGCGGCAGCGACCACCTTTCCGATTCGTCGGTCGACCGCTACCAGCCGTCGCAAGTCCGGTCCGTCGTCCTCGGGTCGGATGAGGGTGGGCGGTGCGAGCGAGCCTGCATCGACGATGGTCAGGTTGCAGCGCTCAAAAGTGCCGGCCTGCAGCCGTGCCGTTGCCGGGAGGTACGACGTGAGCCGCCCGCCCGAGTCGGCCGCTGCGAGTGTGGCGCCCCGACCGACGGCGGTGATGCAGCCGCCGGCCGACGTGACGGTGTCGCCGAGGAGGCCGATGTCGGCGGAGTAGCGACCGGAGGCGTTGCGCGAGCGGAGATCGGCGATGCCGGGAACCTCCGCGCCCGCTCCGGAGCGGCGCGGCCGCGGGGGCTGGTTGCAGCGGGCGAGCCGCGAAGGGGCCAGGCCGTCGACAGCTCGCTCACCGGCACTGATCGTCAACCAGCCCGCGACCGGGCAGGTCCACTTCGTCGTCGTGCGGATGGACATCGACGCGAGCGCCGAGGCATCGGCCAGCCGCCAGAGGTTGGGGGTGGCCGTCTCGTCGACGTCCTCCCAGCGCAGGCCGACAACGCCGACGAGGACGACCGGTTGTCCGGTGCCGGCAGTGTGCACGGTCGCTGCGGTCGTTGGTGCGGGCATCGCTGCCGATCCGAGCGCCAGGACGGCGAGCGCAACCGCGAGGCAACGACGCACGGCTGGCACCCGGCCAGGCTAGGTGATCACCGTCGCCTCGGCCGGCTAGCTGCATGCATCCCGCCGCGTGTGCCCTGACATCACGGCCGGGGCCAGCGCCTGCCCTGACATCACGGCCGGGGGCAGCGCCTGCGCTGACATCACCAGTGAGGTCAGGGCACACGGCGGGCAAACCCCTGCCCCGCGGGCCGGCGACGATGCTCTAGTCGGCGAGCTTGCCGATCACGTCGTACGACGCGATCGCTGCAAGGACCGCGCACACGCCGGCGCCGATACGTCGGATCAGACCGAGGCTGATGAACCGCAGCAGCGTCCGGCCGAGCACGATCGCAAGCGCGGCAACCGAGACCAGGGCCAGCCACGATCCGATGAACACGCTGACCGGGTCGCCGGACTGGGCCGTGAGCCCCGCGGTCAGCAGCTGCGAGAGGTCGCCCCACTCGGCCAAAAAGAGCACGCCGAAGCTGGTGGCCGCCACGCGCCATCCCTGCAGCTCGGCGCGGCTTTGCCCCCGCAACGCCTCCTCCTCGGCGGCTACCTCCTCGTCGGCGTTGCGCGCACCCCGCCAGAGCACGACCGCGCCGACGGTGAACAGCACGGCCGCCGCCGACACGACCACAACCTTGGGCAGCAAGCTCAGCAATCCACCAGCCGTCACCGCGACCAGGCACTGCACGATGAACGCTCCTGCGACGCCCAGCCAGACCGGCAGCGCGCGATACCGCGTGGCCAGCACCAGCGTCGCGATGAACGTCTTGTCCGGCAGCTCGACCGGAAAGATCAGGCCGTACGCCGTGGCCGCGACCGTCAGGTCCATACGTGTGCCGCCGCACTCGCCGCGGCGAGCACCGCCTTGACGGGTCGCCCGAGCTTGGCAGCAGCAGCGGCGACGTCGTCGAACTCCGGCGACGCATTGACCACCTCGCCGTCGAGCAACGCGACCTTCACCCGGACCTCGATCCCGTCGACGTCGACCGTGCGGATCTCGCGGGCCAGCGCGTGCTTGGCCACGCGGTGCTCGCGCAGTCCGATGGTCGAGCTCTCGGTGAATACGATCCGGCGTACGGCGTCCGCGTGCTCGTCGTCGGTCAACACGCACAACGTGTGAGCCGGTCGTCCCTTCTTCATCGCGATGGGCACCAACCACGCGTCGTCGGCGCCTGCGTCGAGCAAGCGGCTGAGAATCTGCGGCCACAGCCGCGGGTCGAGATCGTCCACATTGGCCGAAACGACCAGGCTTTCGTCCGGAGCCGCCAGTCGCATCGCATCGGCGGGCTCGCCGATCACCACGCGCAGGACGTTCGGGACCTCGTCCAGGTCTCGTTCGCCCGCGCCGAGCCCGTTCGTGGTGACCCGCATCAACGGCAAGCCGCCCCATCCCTGCACGGTCTCGGCCAACAGCGCGGCCCCCGTCGGCGTACACATCTCGTACGGCACATCACCGGAGTAGACCGGCGCGTCCGCCTCGGACAGCAACGCCAGCACCGCGGGCCCGGGCACCGGCAGCATGCCGTGCTCGCCGCGCACCATCCCGCTGCCGAGCGCAACCGCCGATGCGGTCGAGACGTCGACGCCGAGCGCGTGCAGACCGGCGCAGCTGCCGACCACGTCGGCGACCGCGTCCAGCGCGCCCACCTCGTGGAAGTGCACCTGTTCCGGGCTGACCCGGTGCGCAGCCGCCTCAGCCCGAGCCAGCCGGGCGAACACCCCCAGCGCCCGCTCCCGCACCGGTCCGTCGAGATCGGCCTGCTCGAGCAGGCCACGGATGTTGGCCCAGGTGCGCACGACGTCGCTGCGCGGCACGTGCACGTCGACCTTGGTCGCCGCCAGCCCCTGCCGGGTGACCTCCGACGCCTCGAGACGGATCGGCTCCACGCCGATCGCGTCGACGGCGGCCTGCATCATCTCGAGTGGCGCTCCGGCGTCGACCAGCGCCCCGAGGAACATGTCGCCGCTCGCGCCGGCGTGGCAGCCGAACCACGCGCTGCTCATGCCACAGCTGCGCGCCGGGCGACCCGCGCCGCGAACACGCCCGCCCCGAAACCGTTGTCGATGTTGCACACCACAACGCCGGGCGCGCAGGAGTTCAGCATCGCGAGCAGCGCGGCGAGGCCGCCGTACGACGTGCCATAACCGACCGAGGTCGGAACCGCCACCAGCGGCACCCCCGTCAGCCCGCCGACGACGCTGGGCAACGCGCCCTCCATGCCGGCGACCACGATGAGGCAGTCCGCCGCGTCCAGCGACTCGCGCACCGCGAGCAGCCGGTGCACACCGGCGACCCCGACGTCGTCGACCCGCTCAACACCGGCACCGAAGGCGCGCGCGACGAACGCCGCCTCAGCTGCAACCGGGGCGTCCGAGGTGCCGG
>JBDUAP010000096.1:0-8335 GCA_040004585.1 Sporichthyaceae bacterium | reverse complement strand
GTCCGCGTGAACGCCGACCCGATCAGACCCGCGCCCTTGAAGCTCGGCGGTCCCCCGTCGAACGGCATGCTTAAAGTCCCATCCAGTGTGATCGAAGCCGTGCCATTGAAACAGACGGTTTTCCCCGAAGCCATCAGCGGATTCAGCTCCGCGATCGCGTGCGCACCGGTCGAAAACTGCGCATCACAATCGATGACGGAGAAATTTCCGCCGTAGGCCATCGAAGGGGACCAGTTCAGGGGAACCGACATGACGCCGGTACGCACCCGCATCATCGCCGCCGCGGCCGTCGTCGCCGGGCTGGCCGCCGGCGCCACGGGCGTAGCCCTCGCCGACAACACCACCGCGACCACGCCGACCCCGTCGGCATCGTCCACCGCAGGTGTCCCCGGCGACGGCGCCGTGCCCGCCCCGCGCAAGGGCGACCGCCCCGGCGGACGCCACGGTCCCGGCGGACGCCACGGCCCCGGCATGTTCGGTGCCCGCGCGCCCGTGCACGGCGAGTTCGTCGTGCCCAAGGCCGGCGGCGGCTTCCAGACGATGGTCGTTCAGCGCGGGGTGGTCACGGCCGTCAGCAAAACCGCGATCAGCGTGCGCAGCAAGGACGGCTTCACCTCGACATACGCCGTGACCGCGCAAACCCTCGTCAACGCCGCCCGCGACGGGATCGCGACGATCAAGAAGGGCGCGACCGTCAACGTCGCGGCGACCAAGGCCGGGACCAAGCTCACCGCCGTCCACATCGGCGACGAGTCGGCTCGGAAGGCGATGCGGGAGCGCTTCGCCCCGGACGGGCCTCCGGCCGACGTCTAGCGAACAACCCCACGACCGCCGCACTAGTGTAGGAGGGGTGACGAGCGCAGCGTTGACCCGGTTTCGGGTGATGGCCTGGGTGACCGGCGTCACGCTTATCCTGCTGACTGTCGGCGTGATTCTGAAGTACGCCGCGGACGAGCCAGCCCTCGTGGAAAAGGTCGGGATGCTTCACGGCTTTCTCTACATTGTTTACGTTGTCACGGTGCTGATGCTCGCCTACCAGGCCCGGTGGCGGCCGCTGCGCACCCTGCTGGTGCTGCTCGCCGGCACCGTCCCGTTCGCGTCCTTCGTCGCCGAGCGCAAGGTCGCCGCCGCCGCCCGCCGGGAGCGGCACGACCAGTCGGTCGACGTCTAGCCCGTCGGCGCCTGCACCTGTGCTGCGGCGCGGCGCTCACGGAGCGACCGCCGGAGCACCGACCACCAGAAGAAGACCGCGGCGGCCGCAAAGAACCACCACTGCAGGCCGTAGCCGAGATTGCGCCACCGTCCGACGCCCTCGTCCAGACCGGTGGCCTGCACCGGCTTCGGGGTCACGGCCTGAGCTGGCTGCTCCGACCGCAACACGACGTAACCGTCGTAGAGCTCCTCCGGTGAGTAGGGCAGCACGTCGAGCAGCTGCACGGTCGCCAGGTAGGAGATCTGGCCGTCCGGCAGGTTGGCCAGCGGGTCCACCTGGCTGTCGTGCTCGGACTCCGATGGCTGCAGCAGGCCGGTCACCGTCACCTCTGCGGCGGGCCCCTCGACCGCGGGATCATCGGGCGTCGCGACCCAGCCGCGGTTGACCGGCAGGACGCCCTCGGCTGTCTTGAGCGGCGTCACGACCCAGTAGCCCTCCTTGTTGCCCGGGTTACCCAGCCGCCGCCCGGGCACCAGGAGTCGGTTCGCCTCGTCGTACCGCCCGATCGCGGTGACCGCCCGCCCGACCGCGTCGGAGGGCAGCCGATCACCCGGAGCCAACACTTCGCTGACCGGCGCCGCCGCCTGCACCGCCGCCGCATGCTGACGTCGGCCGGTCTCGGCGAAGCTGTCCAGCTGCCAGTTGCCCAGCCAGATGCAGGCGACCAGCGCCACGAGCAACGCGCCATGCCACGCCAGCCAACGCGGAGCGATCGCGAATCGCAGGTCACGGAGCACCCAGCCACGCTAACCGGCGTCCGCGTGCGGGCCGGCCGAGCATTGCTGCCAGCATGGGCGGGTGCCCCAGTCGATCGACGAACTCATCGCCCTGCTCGACCTCGAGGAGATCGAGGACGGCCTCTTCCGCGGCCGCCAGCCCGCCACCTCGCTGCAGCGGGTCTTCGGCGGCCAGGTGCTCGGGCAAGCCCTCGCAGCCGGCGCGCGCACGGTGGAGCGGGACCGCGAGGTGCACTCGCTGCACTCCTACTTCCTGCGCCCCGGTGACACCTCGGTCCCGATCGTGTACGACGTGGAGCGCACCCGGGAGGGCCGGTCCTTCAGCACCCGTCGGGTGGTGGCCCGCCAGCACGGCAAGCCGATCTTCTACATGTCCGCGTCCTTCCAGGCGCCCGAGGAGGGCCTGGACCACCAGGACCCGATGCCGGCCGCGCCGCCCCCCGAGGACTGCCCAGAGATGGGCGAGCTGCTGGCCCAGCTGACGAAGCGGCCGCGGGAGCTCTGGGACAACGAGTGGGCGGCCCTGGACGTCCGCTACGGAGGTGACTCCCGGGAGGGCGGCGTCCTGCACGACCCGGACCACCCGGCGCGCTCGCGGGTGTGGCTTCGCGCCTCGGGGACGCTGCCCGACCGGCCCTACCTGCACGAGGCCGTGCTCGCGTATGCCAGCGACCTCACGCTGCTGTCGGTGGCCCTGGTGCCACACGGGATGTTCATTGGCGACCCGCGCCTGCAGCCGGCGTCGCTGGACCACGCCATGTGGTTCCACCGGCCGTTTCGCGCCGACGAGTGGCTGCTCTACGACCAGGTCTCGCCGTCGGCTTCGGGGGGCCGCGGCTTCGCGACCGGTCGCTTATTCACGGCCGACGGCCGGCTGATTTCCTCGGTCGTTCAGGAAGGACTTATCCGCGTCAAGGGGTGATAATGCAGGGAATGCGGAGGTGCCCGATGACGGTGATGGACCAGGTCGAGGCCGGTTGGCGCCGGTTGCGGCGTCGGCCCGCGCCACGGCCGACCGGGATCCCCGTGCAGAAGCTCGCGGCTGACCTCCACCGTCTTGCCGCCCATTTCGAACAAGTCGACGCGTCTGACGCTCCCGCCAAGGCGTTCCGGCTGCAGGCCGCCGTGCTGGCATATGACGGCGTCCTGCTCGACGCGGCGCGGACGCTGGAGGTGCCCGCTCCCGACAGACCGCCGCTGCAGTCCATCGACCGGCTGCAGACCGAGGCGGCGTTGGCCCAGCAGGGACTGGTCTGGTAGCCGCGAGCGTCCTCAGCCGGCTGGCGGTGGCGCGGGTGTCGCGAGCCCGACGACGACCTCAGCGCCCGGGAGCGTGCCCAGCACCGTGCCCGGCACTGCGAGCTTCGACCGGCGCACGCCGGAGCCGACGATCACCCACGGGGTTGCGGCCACGGCCGCGTCGACCAGCAGCGGCCAGTCCTGCGGGAGCCCGAATGGCGTGATGCCGCCGTGCTCCATGCCGGTCTGCTCGACCGCCATGTCCATCGGAGCGAAGGACGCCTTGCGCGCGTCCAGCCGCCGCCGGACGACGCCGTTGACGTCGGCGCGGGTGCTCGCGAGGACGACGCAGGCCGCGAACCGGGTCTCGCCACCGCGCCGGCCGGCCACCACGACGCAGTTCGCCGACACGTCCAGCGCCACGTCGTACCGCTCGCAGAATGCTGCCGTGTCAGCGAGCGCGGGGTCGATCTCGGCGACCAGCGCGTCGGCGCCCCACGGCCCCTCCAGCGCGGCGGCGACCGGCGGCGCGAGCAGGTCGGGGTGCTCGCGCGCGGGTGAGGTCTGCAGGCGGCCGAGCACCCCGCGAGCGTACGGTGCCAGACTTTGCCCATGACCTACACCGCCGCCGAGAACCGCTACGAACGCCTTCCTTACCGTCGTTGCGGCCGCAGTGGCCTCAAGCTCCCGGCCGTTTCGCTCGGCCTCTGGCACAACTTCGGCGACGACAAGCCGCTTGAGACCCAGCGCGCGATCCTGCGCCGGGCGTTCGACCTCGGCGTGAGCCACATCGACCTCGCCAACAACTACGGCCCGCCCTACGGCTCGGCCGAGACGAACTTCGGTTCGATCATGCGCAGCGACCTGCGGCCCTACCGCGACCAGCTGGTGATCTCGACTAAGGCGGGCTACGACATGTGGCCCGGCCCGTACGGCGAGTGGGGCTCGCGCAAGTACCTCCTCGCGAGTCTCGACCAGTCACTGACCCGGATGGGCCTGGACTACGTCGACATCTTCTACAGCCACCGCTTCGACCCGGAGACGCCGCTGGAGGAGACGATGGGTGCGCTGGATGCAGCGGTGCGCCAGGGGAAGGCGCTCTACGCCGGCATCTCGTCGTACTCGCCGGAACGCACGGCCGAGGCGGCGAAGATCTTGCATGACCTCGGGACGCCGCTGCTGATCACGCAGCCGTCGTACTCCATGTTCAACCGGTGGATCGAGGGCGGCTTGCTCGACACGATCGAGAAGGAAGGCGTGGGCTGCATCGTGTTCTCCCCGCTCGCGCAGGGACTCCTGACCGATCGCTACCTCAACGGTGTGCCCGAGGACTCGCGCGCAGCGCAGGGCAAGTCGTTGGGCACGGACATGCTCAGCGACGAGAACCTCGCTCAGGTCCGGGCACTGAACGAGATCGCGAAGTCCCGCGGGCAGTCCCTCGCCCAGCTGGCGTTGGCGTGGGCGTTGCGCGATCAGCGCGTCACCTCAGTGCTGGTCGGTGCCAGCAGCGTCGAGCAGCTCGAGACCAACATCGCCGCCGTCGACAACCTCGACCTGAGCAAGGACGAGCTGGCAGCCATCGACGAGCACGCGGTCGACGCGCGCATCAACCTGTGGGCGAGATCCAGCGACACGTGACTGAGCGCGTCCCCGAGTTCCTCCGCGACCGCAAGGGCCGGGTCCGCCTGCGCGGCATACGCACCCTGAAGTCCACGTCGGCAGCCGTCGCGGCCTTTGCCGTTGTGTCCGAACAACCGTGCGGGTACCTCCACGGGCCACTTCGGACACAACGGCTGAGGACGTAGCCTCGGAGGCACGGAACGGGAGTGCAATGGATCAGCCTGACCTGCTCGAGGACGGTCGATCCCACGCGCGCGGATTGCGGATCCCCCCAGCGGTGTGGCGAGCCGGCTGGCCGCTGGCCGCTATCGCCGTCGTGGCCTGGGTGGTCATGTCACTCGGCTCGGACGCCCCGTCGCCCCTGCACCCCCCGGTCTCGTCCGTCGACGTCCCCGCGGTCGACCAGGCTGCTCGGTCTGACATCCAGGCGGCGTTGTTCGCTCGCTCCCAGCGCAACGCCCACATCCGCGCCGCGCCGGCCCGTTACCGCGAGGCAGCGAGTCAGGCCTCCGCCATGCGCGACGGCCGCACGCCGGGCAACTTCTTCCTCGCGCTGGCCTACGACAAGACGCTGTACGGCGAGCTCCTCGTCCAGTCAGTCGCGATGACCTTTGTCGAGATCGGTCCGGTTCAGTGGAAGCGCGTCGAGTTCGACCGGTACGCCGAGCCGCCGTACCGCGACATCAGCAAGCCGCTGGACTCGTTCCTCGCGGTCGACAGCGCTCTGCACCGCGGCCACAACCCGGGCTTCTCTGCTGGCGCGTTCGGCCCGGCGCGGCTGCTTGGCCTGGATGTCGCGGAGGCTCAGTCGGTGGCTGCCATCTACGACACCCTCGACGGTGGCGGCGTGCGGGACGGACTGCCGCGTTGAGCGACGCCGTAGCAGGGGCCGCGGAACGGGAGTGCGATGGACCTGCCTGACGTGCTCGAGGACGGCCGATCCCACGCGCTCAAGCTGCGGATCTCCCCATCGCTGTCGCGAATCGCGTGGCCGATCCTTTTTGTGGCCGTGGCTGTGTGGGTCGCGTCGTCGCACTTGTACGGCGACCCGTCGACCGCTCCATCGCCGCATCCGTCGGCCTCGCTCGATGTCCGCGAGGCCGAGCATGCGGCCGTCGGGGCCGGGCTGTCCGTGGCCGCCGAGCGCGAGGCGCGGATCGTCGACGTGCCGGCCGCTTATCGGGATGCGGCGGCTCGCGCCTCCGCCATGCACGGTGGTCGTACTCCGGGCGACTTCTTCCTCGCGCTGGCGTTCCACCGAACCTGGTACGGCGAGCTGCTCTCGGGGTCGGAGGGGGTGCGTTACGCCCCCTTCGGGCCGGTGCAGTGGGACCCGACCGAGTTCGGCAGGTATGCCGATCCGTCGCACCGCGACATCAACGACGTCCTCGACTCGTTCCTCGCCATCGACAATGCGCTGCACAACGGTCACCGGCCCGACTTCTCCAACGGTGCTTTCGGTCCATCGCGGCAGCTCGGAATGGAGCGCACGGAGGCCCAGTCGGTGGCTGCTATCTACGACGTTCTCGAAGCCCCGTCGTCGAGCTGATCCAGGCCTGCGGGCAAGGGCTCGCTGTGCAGCACGAGGAGTCGCTGGGTCGGGCGAGTGATCGCGACGTAGAGGTCGTTCGCACCGCGTGGCGACTCACGTTCGATCGCAGCGGGCTCGACCAGGACCACCGCGTCGAACTCCAACCCCTTGGCCCCGGCCACCGTGAGCACGGCGACGGGGCTGTCCATGGCCTCGCGCCCACTTCCCACCGTCCCCGCCGGCAGGCCGGCCATCAACGCGTCCAGCACGGGCTGTCGGTGCGCGGCCGGCACGATCACCGCCAGCCGACCGCCTGCGACCGCTTGGAGCTCGTGGTTGATGGCGCGGGCGAGCGTCGCCCCGTCCCTCGGCTCGACCCGCAGGGCACTGGGCGGCCAGTCGCCTTCGCGAACCGACTCGGGGGCGTTGGCCTGGATGCCGGCGGCCTCCAGCACAGCCGAGGCCACCGTCATGATCTGGGCCGGGGTGCGGTAGTTGACGGTCAGCTCCTCCAGCCGCCAGCGGTCCTCGACGTAGGGCTCGAGCACCTCCCGCCACGAGTGTGCCCCGGCCAGCGCGCCAGTCTGCGCGATGTCGCCGACCAGCGTCATCGACCGCAGCGGGCAGCGCCGCATGAGCAGCCGCCACTGCATCGGCGACAGCTCCTGCGCCTCGTCGACGACGACATGGCCGTAGGCCCACGACCGGTCGTGCTCGGCGCGCTCGGCCACCGACATGACCGGACCGTCCTCGGCGAACCGGCGGGCCAATGTCTCGGCGTTGACGTAGGCGTTCCCGCCGCCGATCTGCAGGACACCGCGCGCATATTCGAGCTCGGCTCGGCGCTGCTCGGCCAGCTCCTGGGCCGCAAGCAGTGCGCCGGAGTCATCTTCGCCGAGCAGCTCGGCCGCCTCGTCCAGCAGCGGCACGTCGGCGACGGTCCACGGCTCGCCCCGGTCGCGACGCAGCAGCGCCCGCTCGTCCGCGGTGAGGTGCGGCGCCGCGGCGGTTAGCCGGGCCGGGTCGGCGAACAGGTCGGCCAACAGCCGCTCAGGGGTCAGGGGCATCCAGGCGAGGTTCAGCTCGCGGCGCACGTCGCGCGAGTCGCGCAGCTCGGAGACGAGGTCCGGTCGGTTGTCGTCGTCGATCGTCATGCCGAGGGCCACAGCAAGTCCGACGGCCAGGTGGTCGAGCATCTCGCGCACGAACTGGTTGCGGGCCAGGTTGTGCGGGCGCCGGCTGCGGCGTGCCCTCGACCGGGCGGCATCGACTGCCGCCGGTGTCAGCTCGACGACCTGACCGTCGACCGCGAGCTGCAGGGTCGAGGACGGCACGCGCTGCCGGTTGCGGACGGCGGCCGCGATCACGTCGGCCATCCGCAGGTCGCCCTTCAGCGCGGCGACCCCGGGCTCCTCGACGCCGGACGCGTCCAGACCGGGGTAGAGCTGGGCCGGCGTGGACATCACGACACCGGTCTCGCCGAGCGAGGGCAGCACCTGCCCGATGTAACGCAGGAAGAGGTCATTGGGCCCGACCACGAGGACGCCACGGTTGGCCAGCCGGTCGCGGTAGGTGTAGAGCAGGTACGCCGCACGGTGCAGCGCCACGGCGGTCTTGCCGGTGCCAGGTCCGCCCTGCACGACCAAGATGCCGTCGAGCTCTGAGCGGATGACCCGGTCCTGCTCGGCCTGGATGGTGGCGACGATGTCGCCCATCCGCCCGGTGCGGTGCGCGCCGATAGCTGCGAGCAACGCGCCCTCGCCGTTGAGGGTGCGGCGCTCGGTTGCGTCCATCGCGTCGAGATCGAGCACCTCGTCCTCGACGGCGGTCACGTTGCGGCCACGCGTGGACAGATGACGACGTCGTACGACGTCATCGGGCGCCGCCGCCGTCGCCTGGTAGAAGGAGCGGGCCGCGGGGGCGCGCCAGTCGACCAGCAGCTGGGTCTGGTCCTCGTCGGAGAGTCCGACCCTCCCGATATAGCGGCGGAGGCCG
>JBDUAP010000095.1:0-8359 GCA_040004585.1 Sporichthyaceae bacterium | reverse complement strand
TGCGCCAACGCGGCACACCCTGGGTGACCGACGCCGCGCAGAGCACGCGGGTCTTGCCGAACTCCACCAGCACCGAGCCCTCGGCGTGGTCGAGCCAGCTGCGGGTGATGGTGACGGGCCGCAGCTCGTCGGGTCGCCGTTCGTCGATTCGTGCCATGCGAGCGACCCTAGATGACGTCAGATCTCGTACGACGTGCCGTCCAGGTGCGGTGACGAATGGGAAACGGCATCCTGGGCGCAGTCGCAGGCGAACGGAGCGCTGATGACCGAGGAGACCCCAGCTAGTGCTGGCGTGACGACCTGGCTGGTCGATGACCAGGCTTGGGAATATGACGAAGAGACCGGTGGCCAGGTGGCCATGTTGGTTGAGAGCCCGACCGTCCAGGCGGGTCTGTGGAAACCCGGGCGCAGTGGCCTGGGTCCGATCGAGGTCGACCTGGACCACACGGAGATCATCCTGGTTCTGTCTGGCACTGGGCAGCTCGAGGTCGACGATGCAGCGCCGCTGAAGTTGACCGCCGGACGAGCGGTACGGATCGATGCCGGCGCGCGGACGCGATGGGTCGTCGACCAAGAGTTCAGTGAGTTGTGGCTCTATGTCTGAGGCACTCGGGATTCCGCCCTGCTGGATGACGTAGATGTTGCCGTCAAGCCCGCACTTCGCTAGCACACCCCTTGGTCGCCACACCGGCCCGCGCGATATCCGGTGCGACCTCAACCGGTCAGCCTGGGGAGGGGACAGCGCCGGCTACGTGGTGCTGCTGTGCCGGCTACTGCCTCAGGCTGTGTGCAGGGTGGCGTAAGCCTCGCCGGGGCCGTGGCCGGGCAGGCGCTCTGGTCGGGTCGTGACGGTGGTCCCGAGCAGGGTGGTGGTGGTGATGGACCCGTCTTGGCGCAGGCGTGTTTGCACGAGGCCTCGGGTTTTGAGCTCGTGGTGGCGGCGGCAGCGGGGACACAGATTCGTGACGCAGGTCGGTCCACGCGGGTAGGCCTGGTCGTGATCCAGGTCGCAGTGGCTCGCGAGCCGCGCGCAGTCATACGAAGTGCACCGGGGTGCACGGCTCGCACATGGTCGGTGATCGCGACCGTCGGTTCGTAGTTCTCGGTCTGCAGCGGAGGCAAGTCGGGGATCGCCTTGCGCACGGATCCCTCGAGGAGGTGGCGGGTCCAGCCGCCCCGCGGAGCCTCGGGGAGGCGGATGGTGCGTTGCAGGACACCCTCGCGGTCCACCAGCAGCACCCTGGCTGGGGTGCCGGCTTGGATCTGGGTGCGGGCCAGCTGGGCGGCCGAGATTGGGTCGATGGGGGCGGGCGTCCAGGCCGCGCACCTCGCCGGGGGCGTCCTTGCCCGGTCCGTTCCCGAAGAACGTGTCGGCGTGAATCACGATCGCGACCTCGCGCTCGCGGCCGGTCCGCATCCACGGCAGGTCGTTGCCGTCGGCGACCCGGCGGAACAGGTCCATCACCGCGTCGGCGCGGCGCTGGTCCATGCTCAACGCCTCCCCGTCGGGCCCGACCGCGGGCCAGGCGTGGGCGAGGTCGGTGATCACCCGGTCCGCGGCCGCGATATCGACGTCGCGCCCGACGATCTGGATGACCCCGGTGCCGTCACCGACCGCCCAGGCCCGCACTAGGCGGTCGCGGATCGCGGTCTCCCGCCGGCGCCGCGCCGAGTCGGGGTCCACCGTGATCACCGCGCGCTGGACCCGGGCCCGCCAGGCCCGCGGCGACGGCCCGTCCCACGGCCCGGCCCCTAAGGCCGGAAGGAGCGGGGCCTGCACCTCGCGGGCGTGGTCGTCGTCGAGGATCTCGGTGGCCTCGGCCAGTAGCCGAGCGCGGGTCAGGTCGAGCCGGCCCATCTCGAGCATCGCCAGCGTCTCGGGCAGCACCCGCACCAGCCGGGTCGCGAGCATCTGCAAGCCCTCGGCGTGGCTCTTGCTGATGCCGAGCGCCATCATCAGCTCACAGGTGACCGCGGACATCACCAGCTCGGTGTCCGAGGTCGCGCCCGGCACCCGACCCCCCAAGGCGAGGAACGCGCGGGTCTCGCGGGTGCACCGCTCCGCGATCGCCACCGCCCGCCGCAGCCGGCGCGCCTCCGCCGCCGCCAGCGCCCGCGCGTCGGCCCGCAGCGCCACCACATCCGCCTCCACGCCCTCCGCGACCAGCAGTCCGTCGCCGTCAGGCCCCCCGGGCAGCACCTGAAGACCACCGCGGTCGTCGCCGCGACCGCGGCCATCGCGGCGCCCGCGGTTCTTGCCGCGGTCTGGGTTCCGATGCTTGGACATGGCAGAAGCCTACGGGTCACCACTGACAGTTCCGCCGACAGAACTAGCCCGAAATCCCTTTAACCACAAGGCTTTTCGCCATTTCACCCAGAGCGTAACCGGGGCCGGCTGCGGCGTGTCCTGAGAGGTCAGATCTCGTACGACGCGCCGGATCGCGCCACCACGACAAGCCCGTCGTACGACGACTGCGCCTCGTCAGCCGCATCCTCAGGGTCGTGCCACGGCGGTACGTGCGTGATCACGAGCCGTTCGACCCGCGCGTGCTCCGCAATCTGCCCGGCCTCGCGGCCCGTCACGTGCAAGTCGGGCGGGTTGTCGTTGCCCTCGCGGTAGGACGCCTCGCAGAGGAAGAGGTCGGCGCCCGCAGCGAGGTCCACGAGCTGGTCGCACGGGCCGCTGTCGGCGGAGTAGGCAAGCGTCCGGCCGTCGTGCTCGATGCGCATCCCCCACGTCTCGATCGGATGCGAGGTGCGCACAGCGGTAACACGCAGCGGCCCGACCTGCTGGGGGCCGGCCGCTATGTCGATGAATTCGAACGCTTTGCTGAGGCCGGGTTCCCCACCGAGCTTGTAGGCGCCGGACAGGTGGGCGCCAGCACCGGATGGGCCGTAGACAGACAGCCGGTCGTACGTGGTGGTCGGGTCGTAGGTCCGCGCGACGTAGAGCGGCAGCATGTCCATGCAGTGGTCGGGATGCAGGTGGCTCAGCACTACGGCGTCAATGTCACCGATCGCGCAGTGTCGTTGCAGCGGGCCCAACGCGCCACTGCCGAGATCAACGACAACGCGGAAGCCGTCGGCCTCCACGAGGTAGCAGGAGGCCGGACCCTCCGGCCCGGGGAACGACCCCGAGCACCCGATGACCGTGAGCCTCATACCCCGGCGGCCTCGACGCCGCTGACCTCCGGTCCGAGGAAGCGCCGGCTCAGCTCCTGGAACTGCGACGGGTCACCGGTGGTGAGGAACCTGTGCTTGGGCTCGGGCAGCTCCTCCGAGCGCAGCAGGTCGCCGGCAACGAGCACCCGGTAGACGTCCTTCGCCGTCTCCTCGGCGCTTGACACCAGTGTCACTCCGTCGCCCATCACGTAGGACACCGCGCCCGTCAGCAACGGGTAGTGCGTGCAGCCGAGGATCAGCGTGTCGACGCCGACGGCCGCGACCGGGTCGAGGTACTCGTGCGCGACCCGCATGAGGTCCGGGCCGGCCGTCTCGCCCCGCTCGACGAACTCCACGAACCGCGGGCACGCCTGGGTCGTCACCGTGATGCCCGGCGCCGCCGCGAACGCGTCCTCGTAGGCCCGGCTCGTCTTGGTGGCCTGGGTCGAGATCACCCCGACGTGCTGATTACGTGTGGCGGCGACCGCACGTCGTACGGCCGGTCTGATCACTTCCACGACCGGCACGGAGTAACGCTCGCGCGCGTCGTGCAGCACAGCCGCGCTGGCGCTGTTGCAGGCGATGACCAGCGCCTTCACCCCGTCGTCGACCATCCGGTCGAGGCACTCGAGCGCGAACTCGCGCACCTGGGCGATCGGTCGGGGGCCGTAGGGCTGGCGCGCGGTATCCCCGACGTAGAGAACCGACTCGTGCGGCAGCTGGTCGATGACCGACCGGGCCACGGTGAGCCCTCCGAACCCGGAGTCGAAGATGCCGATCGGTGCGTCCGCCACGCTCGGAAGAGTACGACGTGCCGGGAGCGCGTCAGGGGCGCGCCCCGGGGTAAAGGCCCAGACATGTTCGCTGTGAACATCGCTCAGGAAACCGCCACGAACGACTTCTTCCGCGCCGTGCGCTTCACCGGGAAGCACACCCAGGTCGTGGTGATGACTGTGCAAGCCGGTGATGACATCGGCGAGGAGGTTCACCCCGACAACGACCAGATCCTCGTCTTCACCGAGGGCAACGCGCGGGCGGAGGTGGGCGGCGAGCACAGGAGCGTCACGGCCGGCGACCTGGTGGCAGTACCGGCCGGAACGCGGCACAACTTCATCAACACCGGCTCGGGCCCGCTTCGGCTCCTCACGATCTATGGCCCGCCCGACCATGTGCCGGACACCGTCCACCGCACCAAGGCCGAGGCGCGCGAGGCCGAGGCGAAGGGCGAGGACAAGCCACCCCAGCAGTAGCGCAGGAGCCTCAGGCCCAGAGCTGGCCGTCGAGGCTAGCCTCGGCCTCGTCCAGCGTGCCCGAGTAGGCACCGGTGGACAGGTACTTCCACCCTCCGTCGCAGACGATCAGGCAGATGTCGGCCCGCTGGCCGTCCTTGGCTGCGGTCGCGGCGACACCCAACGCGGCGTGCAGGATCGCCCCCGTCGAGATGCCCGCGAACAGTCCCTCGTTGTCGAGCAGCTCGCGCACCCGTCGTACGGCGTCGCGCGGCCCGACTGCAAAGCGCGTGGTGAGAACAGACTCGTCGTAGAGCTCGGGGACGAAGCCCTCGTCCAGGTTGCGCAACCCGTAGACCAGCTCGCCGTAGCGCGGTTCCGCGGCGATGATCTGCACGCCCGGCACCCGCTCGCGCAGGAAGCGGCCGACACCCATCAGCGTGCCGGTGGTGCCCAGACCCGCGACGAAGTGCGTGATCGACGGCAGGTCGGCGAGGATCTCCGGGCCCGTCGTCGCGTAGTGGGACTCTGTGTTGGCCGGGTTGCCGTATTGGTAGAGCATCACCCAGTCCGGGTGCTCGACTGCGAGCTCCTTGGCCACGCGCACGGCTTCGTTCGACCCACCGGCGGCCGGAGACGAGACGATTTCGGCGCCCCACATCACCAGCAGCTGGCGGCGCTCGATCGACGTGTTCTCGGGCATCACGCACACCAGGCGGTAGCCCTTGAGCCGGGCGATCATCGCCAGAGAGATCCCGGTGTTGCCCGACGTGGGCTCCAGGATCGTGCAACCGGGCCGCAGCGTCCCATCCTTCTCGGCCTGCTCGACCATCCAGAGCGCCGGGCGGTCCTTGACCGAGCCGGTCGGGTTGCGGTCCTCGAGCTTCGCCCAGAGCCGGACATCCGGCGACGGCGAGAGCCGCGGCAGCATCACCAGTGGCGTGCGACCGACCGAGTCGAGGAGCGAGTCGTAGCGCATGGCACCAGTCAGCCGCCTGCGACAGCGGGCAGCACGGTCACGTGGTCGCCGTCGGACACCGAGGTCTCCAGGCCGCCGAGGAAACGCACGTCCTCGTCGTTGAGGTAGACGTTGACGAACCGGCGCAGCCCCTTGTCGTCGACGAGCCGGTCGCGCAGGCCGGGGTGCCGAGCGTCGAGGTCGGTGATCACCTCTGCGAGCGTCCCGCCCGACGCCTCGACGGCCTTCTCGCCGCCGGTGTACGTGCGCAGGATGGTCGGAATGCGGACCTCGATGCTCATCTGGGTGCTGCTCCTTGGGTGTCTCGCTCGTGCTGGCTGGCTGGGCTCGGATCATCGACAGGCCGATCGCCCGACTGCGACGTCAACGCCGACACAACCCGCACATCTTCCTCGGTGACCGCGCCGTCCACGATCCGGAACGAGCGGAACTCCACGGAATCGGGCTCCCGGGTCGACACCAGGACGTAGTGGGCGCCCGGCTCCTGGGCCAGCGAGATGTCGGTGCGCGAGGGATAGGCCTTAGTGGCCGTATGCGAGTGGTAGATCACGACCGGCTCCTCGTCGCGGTCGTCCATCGCGCGGTAGAGCGCCAGCAGGTCAGCGGAGTCGAACTCGTAGAACGTCGGCGAGCGGGCGGCATTCTGCATCGGCGCGAACCGCTCGGGCCGGTCCGAACCGGCCGGTCCGGTCACCACGCCACACGCCTCGTCCGGGTGGTCCTTGCGGGCGTGCGCCACGATCGCGTCGTACGTGGCCTGATCGATCGTCAGCACGAACCCCAGCGTACGGCGTGGGGCTGGGGTGGCCTGGTGGGTCACCAGAGGGCGTGGACGAGGGTCTCCTGCAGGTAGGTGAGCCGGTCGTAGACCCAGAGCATGCCCAGCCGCGGGTCCTCCTCCTGGAGCGAGGCGATGAGCTCCTCGAAGTCCTCGGTGACCGCGAGCCGCTGGCCGAGCACCAGCCGGGTGTCGTTGAGGGCCTGCAGCCACGCCTGCGCCTGCTCGAGGCCGAGCACCTGGCGCTCGCCCGGCTCCCCGATCGTCTCCAGGGCCGTCCGTGCAGCCGCGCGCTTCGCGTCGCGCAGCCCCGTTTCGGTGTAGCGGCGAAAGTCGGCCGAGGCCTCGGGATCGTCGGTATAGCCGTCGGGAAACAACCGGGCCAGCGCCGGGTCGGTGGGCGGGGCGGTCGAGGTGCCGATGCCGAGGGCGGCGGCAAGCGGGTCGTCCGAGGTGGTTTCCTCCGGTCCGAAGAGCTCGAGCATCTCGCCGAGAATGTGCCGCAGGATGCGGGTCTCGGCCTGCCCGAAGGTCACCGAGACGCCGCCCTTGCGGGCCCGGCGGAACTGCGCAACCACGTTTATCGCGCCCCGCTCATTCGTCGTGCTGCATCGTGGCCCAGAGACCGTAGCTGTGCATCGCCTCGACGTCGCGCTCCATCTCCTCGCGGGTGCCGTTGGACACCACGGCCCTGCCCTTCTGGTGCACGTCCATCATCAGCTCGGTTGCCTTCTCCTTCGGGTAGCCGAAGTGCTGCTGGAAGACGAACGCGACGTACGACATCAGGTTGACCGGGTCGTTCCACACGATGGTCACCCAGGGCTTCTCGGTTCGCAGCTCCTCGTCCTGCTCGGGCTGCTCGACCTCGACGGGAGCCACAGACATGGCACCAATCTAAGGTGAGACCCGTGACAGGCGGAACGGGAGCAACCCCTGATGGGCAACCCAGCACCGCCCTGCTCACCGATCACTACGAGCTCACGATGTTGCAGGCCGCGCTGCGCGACGGCACCGCGGGGCGGCCCTGCGTCTTCGAGTTGTTCGCCCGACGGCTGCCCGACGGCCGGCGCTACGGCGTCGTCGGAGGCACCGGCCGACTGCTCGAAGCACTGCAGGACTTCCGCTTCGGAGACGACGAGCTCGCGCACCTCAGCTCCAACAAGGTCATCGACGACACGACGTGTCAATGGCTGCGCGACTACCGGTTCTGCGGGGACATCGACGGCTACCGCGAGGGCGACCTCTATTTCCCCGGCTCACCTGTGTTAACGGTCGACAGCACGTTCGCCGACGGCGTAGTCCTCGAGACCCTGGCGCTTTCGATCTTCAATCACGACACGGCCGTTGCTTCTGCTGCGGCCCGCATGGTCTATGCCGCCGGCGACCGGCGCTGCATCGAGATGGGGTCGCGACGCACCCACGAGCAGGCGGCTGTCGCGGCCGCCCGCGCCGCCTACCTCGCCGGCTTTGCAGCGACGTCCAACCTGGCGGGCGGGCGGCACTTCGGGGTTCCGACAACTGGCACGTCCGCGCACTCCTACACGCTGCTGCACGACAGCGAGGCCGACGCGTTCCGCGCCCAGATCGACGCGCTCGGGCGGGACACCACCCTGCTCGTCGACACCTACGACATCACCCAGGGCATCCGGACCGCGATCGAGGTTGCCGGGCCCGAGCTGGGCGCGATCCGGATCGACTCGGGCGACCTGGCCGTGATGGCCCATCAGGCGCGCGAGCTGCTCGACTCGCTCGGCGCACGTCGTACCCGCATCGTCCTTTCCGGAGACCTCGACGAGTTCGCCCTCGCCGCGCTCGCCGGAGCACCGGTCGACGCGTACGGCGTGGGCACCTCGGTCGTGACCGGCTCGGGAGCCCCGACTGCCGGGTTCATCTACAAGCTTGTCGAGGTCGAGGGCCGCGCGGTCGTGAAGCGCTCGGAGGACAAGTCGACCCGGGGCGGTCGCAAGACCGCAGTCCGTCGCCACCGGGCGACCGGGACGGCCACGGCCGAGGTCATCCACTCACAGGGAGAGCCGGCGGCCGAGCCCGGCGACCGGGCGCTGCAGGTGCCGCTCGTGCGCGGCGGCAAGCCGGTCGACGACATCGACACCTTGCCGGAGTCGCGCGAGCACCTGCGAGCAGCCCTGCGCACCCTGCCGTGGGAAGGGCTCAAGCTGTCCCGCGGCGAACCGGCCATCCCGACGATCTACG
>JBDUAP010000427.1:0-2503 GCA_040004585.1 Sporichthyaceae bacterium | reverse complement strand
GCGCGCTCGGCGACGGAGAAGGTCGTGGACTGGTCGAACTGGCCCGAGTACATCGACGCCGGCGACAACCTGGGCGACTACCCGACGTTGGCGGCGTTCACCCGGCGCACCGGCATCACCGTCAACTACACGGCCGACTACTTCGACAACGAACGGTTCGTGGGGGCCCTCACCCCTCGGCTGCGGGCGGGGCAGCAGGTGGCGCGCGACCTGTGGTGCAGCACGGACTGGATGGTGGCTCGGCTCGTCCGTCAGGGCTACCTCGCGCCGCTGCGCAGCGAGAACATCCCGCACCGCAGCAACCTCGAGCCCTCGCTGGCCGACGTCCCCTTCGACCGGCACCGTCGCTACTCCCTGCCGTGGCAGAGCGGCTTCACCGGCATCGGCTACCACCGCGGGGCCGCAGGCGGCCCGGTCACGACGATCGCGCAGCTCTTCACCGACAAGCGGCTGAAGGGCAAGGTCACCCTGCTGACCGACGTCGGCGACACCGTGGGACTCACCATGCTGTCCCTCGGCATCGACCCCTCCTCGTTCACGGCGGAAGACTTCATGCGCGCGGTCGACCGCCTGACGGAGGTCAAGGACTCCGGCCAGCTCAAGGGGTTCACCGGCAACGACTACGTCACCGGTCTCGCCAGCGGCGAGATCGCTGCCTGCCTCGCCTACAGCGGCGATCTGGTGCAGCTGGAGGCCGACACCCCCGAGACGGGCTTCACGTTGCCGGAGAGCGGTCACCTGCTGTGGTCGGACAACTTCGTGATCCCCCGGCACGCGCGGCACCGGACCAACGCCGAGAAGCTGATCGACTTCTACTACGACCCGCAGGTCATGGCCCAGGTCGAGGACTGGGTGAACTACATCCCGCCGGTCGTGGGCGCCCGCCAGGCGCTGCTCCGCACCGATCCGGATGTGGCCCGCAACCCGCTGATCTTTCCCAGCGCCGCGGTCCGGCGCCGCGGCCGGGTCTTCAAGGGCTTCGCCGCGGATGAGGACAAGGAGCTCAACGCCGCGTTCGGCACCCTGATGGCCTGACCGAGCCGCTCAGGCGGACTGCCGGCGCAGCGCGACCGCACCCAGCGCCAGACCGGCCAGGGCGAACGCGACCACGACCGCGAGGTCTCCCCAGATACCGCTGATGGCGGCGTCGCGGGAGACCCCCTGCATCGCGTCGACGGCGTACGACAGGGGTAGCACGTCGGAGATGAACCCGAGGACGTCGGGCATCGCGTCGCGGGCCACGAACAGCCCGCACAGCAGGATCTGCGGGATCACCACGGCCGGCATGAACTGCACGGCTTGGAACTCGGTGCGCGCGAACGCCGAGACGAAGAGCCCGAGCGCCGTGCCGAGCACGGCATCGGCGATCGCGACCAGGGTCAGCATCCAGACCGGACCCTGCACGTCGAGGCCCAGGATGCCGACGCTGAGCCCGACCGCCAGCGCGGACTGCACCGCGGCGACCAACCCGAACGCGAGGGCGTAGCCGCCGAGGAAGTCGAGCTTGCCCATCGGCATCGCCAGCAGCCGCTCGAGGGTGCCGGAGGACCGCTCGCGCAGCGTGGTCACGCTGGTCACCAGAAACATGATGATGAACGGGAACATCGCCAGCAGCGCCGGCGCCAAGGTCCCGAAGCCCCGGTCGTCGAACATCCACCACAGCAGGGCCATCAGCAGGCAGGGCAGCACCAGCAGCATGGCCAGCGTGCGCGGGTCGCGACGCAGCTGCTGGAGCACGCGACCGGCGACGGCGAACAGGATCCGGGGTGTCATGGGTGCACCTCCTCGCCCTGGACGATGGCCAGGAACGCACCCTCGATGTCGGCGGCGCCGGTGCGCTGCCGGAGGCCGTCAGGGGTGTCGTCGGCGATGATCGCGCCCTCGCGCATCAGCAGCAGCCGGTGGCAGCGCTCGGCCTCGTCCATCACGTGGCTCGACACGAAGACCGCGGCACCGGCGGCGGCCAGCTCGTGGAAGGTGCCCCACAGCTGCTGCCGGAGCACCGGGTCGAGGCCGACCGTGGGCTCGTCGAGGACGACCAGGTCGGGCTCGCCGAGCAGCGCGACCGCGAGGGACACGCGCGAGCGCTGGCCGCCGGACAGCCGGCCGACCACGTGGCCGCCCTGCTGCACCAGGTCGACCTGATCGAGGCAGGAGCGCACGCGGTCGGAGCCGACACCCAGGACCTGGGCGAAGAAGCGGAGGTTCTCCAGCACCGTCAGGTCGTCGTACACGCTGGCGGACTGGGTCACGTAGCCGATCCGGTGCCGCAGGTCGGCGGAGCCGGCGGGCTGACCGAGCACCGTGACCGTGCCGGACGCGATCTTCTGCACGCCGACGACGGCGCGCATCAGCGTGGACTTGCCGCAGCCCGAGGGGCCCAGCAGGCCGGTCACCGTCCCTGCCGGGACGGCCAGGTCGAGGTCGCGCAGGACGACGGCGCCACCGCGCACGACGCGCAGGGCCAGGGTCTCAACCGCGTTATTCATCATGTGATGAATTT
>JBDUAP010000426.1:0-2508 GCA_040004585.1 Sporichthyaceae bacterium | reverse complement strand
CGACCTGCGACCGCTCCTGCTGGCCCTCGTGGCCGTCGTCGTCGTGGCTGTCGGTGCCTCGCGGCGGCTGCAGGCGCCGTTGCTCTGGGTGCCGCGGTTCTCGCCGTGGACGCCCTCGTGCAGCTCGCGCCGTACCTCGTCGCGGTCTACGACGTCGTGCCGCGCTGGGTCACGATCGGCTCGATCGGTCTGGCCCTGCTGGTCGCCGGCGCGACCTACGAGCGCCGCGTTCGCGAACTTCGAAGGGTCGGCCGGCACGTCGCTCGGTTGGGCTGACCCGCGAAACGCCCCATTCGCAGCAGTGCTCGGAGGCCCGTTGTGCCTACGATGCCTGTCATGACGCGCGTGCTCCTGGCTGAGGACGACCAGGCGATCTCCGAGCCGCTCACGCGCGCCCTGCGTCGTGAGGGCTACGACGTCGAGGTGTGCGAGGACGGTCCCGGAGCGCTGGAGTCGGCCACGGCGTCCCAGTTCGACCTGCTGGTCCTCGACATCGGACTGCCGGGCATGGACGGCCTCGAGGTGTGCCGCCGGCTGCGGGGCGAGGGCAGCGGCGTCCCCGTGCTGGTCCTCACCGCGCGCACCGACGAGGTCGACACCGTCGCCGGGCTCGACGCCGGAGCCGACGACTACGTCACGAAGCCGTTCCGGCTGGCCGAGCTGCTGGCCCGGGTGCGAGCCCTGCTGCGGCGCGGCGGCATCGAGATCGCGCAGGGCGTCCACGGCGTCCGTATCGACGTCGAGTCGCACCGCGCCTGGATCGACGAGCTCGAGCTGTCGCTGACCGCCAAGGAGTTCGACCTGCTGCGGGTGCTGCTGCGCGAGAGCGGCAAGGTCGTGACCCGCGAGCAGCTGATGCGCGAGGTCTGGGACACAGCGTGGTGGGGTTCGACCAAGACCCTCGACATGCATGTGTCATGGCTGCGCAAGAAGCTTGGCGACGACGCCGCGAACCCACGCTTCATCACCACAGTTCGGGGCGTGGGTTTCCGCTTCGAGCGTGAGTGAACCGCGAGTGACGCTGCAACGACAACTCGTCCAGTCGAGCATTCTCGTTGCAGTCGTTGCAGTTCTCTTGCTCGGCCTGCCGATCGCGATCATCTCGGGGGGAGCGGGCCGTGAGATCACCGGCTGGCTGTCCGTTGCCATCATCGCCGGCATCAGCGTTCTCGCCGTCGCCGCGGCGGTCGGGGTCGGCATCTGGCAGAGCCGTCGGTTCACCCGGCTGATGGGCGAGCTCGCCGACCGCGCGGAGACGCTTGGCTCCGGTCGCGCCCGACCGGTGCTCAAGCCGAGCGGCATCGCAGAGATCGACAAGGTCAGCGAGCTGCTCAACCGCAGCGGTGACCGCATCGACCGACTGATCGCCGCCGAGCGGCAGTTCGCCAGCGACGCGTCCCATCAGCTGCGCACCCCGCTCACCGCGCTGTCGATGCGACTCGAGGAGATCGTGCAAGCCGACGATCCACGCATCGTGAAAGAGGAGGCACGCAGCGCGCTCGCGCAGGTCGAACGGTTGGTAGCCGTCGTGGAGCACCTGCTCGACAGTGTTCGCGACAACAACTTGCGCGCCGGCCCGGTGGCGCTCGACCATGTCGTGCTGCAGCAGGTTGTGGAGTGGGAACCCGCATTCGGCAAGGTGAACCGTCGCATCGTGGCCACAGGCACCCGCGGCCTTGTCGCCCTCGCGACGCACAACGGGCTGTCCCAGGTGCTGGCAACCCTGCTCGAGAACAGCCTTACGCACGGCGGTGGGAAGGTGACAGTGTCCACGCGGTCGACCGGCATCTCGCTGGTCGTCGAGGTGACCGACGAGGGGCCGGGTGTCCCTCCGGAGCTCGGCGCGCGCATCTTCGAGCGGGCGGTCAGTGGCCGGCGCAGCACCGGGCTCGGCCTGGCGGTGGCCCGGGACCTCGCCGAGTCGGAGGGCGGGCGCCTCGAGCTGGTCCAGCAGAAGCCGCCTGTCTTCGCGTTGTTCCTCAGCGCGGCGGGAGCGGGTCCCCGCTGACCAGACCGGCATCGCCGGCCTCCTATGGCAGCAGCGCAGGGAACACGAACCGGCGGTAGGACCAGAACCGGAATGCCGTGCCCAGTGCAAGGCCGACGACGTTGGCCGCGATGTTGTCAGCCAGCCGACTGGTGAAGCCGAGCAGGTAATGGCTGGTCGCCAGGCAACCGAGGGCGATGGCCAGCCCGACGCCGTTGAGCAGGAAGAACAGGGTGTACTCGCGGCCGACCCCGGCGCGCGAGCGCCGCCGGAAGGTCCAGAGGCGGTTGCCGACGTAGGCCACGGTGGTTGCGACCACGGTCGACAGGGTTTTCGAGGTCAGCGGCTTGTCGGCCAGCAGCAGCAGCAGGTTGAACAGGCCGACATCGACCACGAAGGCCACGACGCCGACCATGCCGAACTTCAGCAGCTCTCGCACGAGGTGCCCCAGACGGTCGTGCACCCGGTGGAGGGCTGTCACGACGGCGGCGGCCACCTGTCGAGCGTACGTGAGAGAGAGC
>JBDUAP010000425.1:0-2517 GCA_040004585.1 Sporichthyaceae bacterium | reverse complement strand
ATGTTCGGTTGGCACCTTCAAGATCAACGATCTGATGCCGGCGTCACGGACGCTTTGCCTGGCCGGACGGCGCTACGCTCCAGCTGCGATCGTCGCAGTTCCACTGGTTGGAATGAGCGTGCCGATGTCACTGCCCCAAACAACTTCTGGCTACGGGCTCGGCCCTGACGAGGGCGACCCGCTGTGGTTCAACGGCGGACGCGCTGTCGTCAAGGCGACAGTCGACCAAACCCAGGGACGCTACGCCGCCCTGGAGATGTGGGCGCGTAAGGGTTTCGCTGCCCCGCTGCACATCCACCACAACGAGGACGAGTTCTTCATCGTGATGTCCGGCGAGGTGCGCGTGCGGCACGGCGACGAGGTCATCGAGGCGGTGCCCGGGTCGTTCGTTTACGGCCCGCGGGGTGTCCCGCACTCGTTCCACATCGACTCCGAGGAGGCCAAGATCCTGCTGTTGTTCGGGCCTGGCGGGGTTGAAGGCTTCTTCCGTTAGGGCGGCAAGACCGCCGGGTCAGCCGGGCTGCCACCGGCGGGCGAGGAGTTCCTCGATCGCGACGCGCTGATGGCGGTTGGTGCGAGCTATCACCAAGAGTTCGTCGGACCACCGCTGCCGCCCAAGGACACTCACTAGCCGAGCGGCGCGCAGATTAGAGGTGCTGATTCGAACGCTCAGTGTGAGCGACGAGTAATGCCAGCTCGGCCCGGCATGCGCGCGCCCTGACGGCAGAACCTGTTCGCGCGTCCAAAGACTGGAACCTGCGCCTGGCAGATCTTTCTTGCCTCTTCGAAGTAGCGCACTCGCCGATCATGCCCGTTCTTCGTTCGCGCAAGTGCCAGAACAGTTCAGCCCCCGGAGGCACGTCAGCGCGACTACTTGAAGTCGAACGTTTAGCACCAGGCAACGGCTTCGACCCCCTAGTCGGCGAGTTCGGGGTGTAGGTCTCGGAACCCTGGCAGACGCCAGGTCTCCCATCCTCACCAGGTCGGCTTCAGTTCGGTTTGCATCCCGCAGATGACCAGTGAACTACCTCGCCGTCCCATATCCACAGTGACGTGTCACGGCCGGATCGGTTGTCATGCTCGCCCAGGGGCGCCACGCAGCGGAGCGGTCGGACTTCACTGACACCAGCAGCCGCCGGGCCAATGCGCCTACCGAGGAGCCCTGACCCTCCCAGGCACGACGGTGACCGTTCTGGTGACTCACCGTCGTGGGCCGGCGCCGCCTTACGCCCGCACAGAGATTCTTCAAGCCGGGTCTGCTACCACGTTGAAGTCGAGGTCGAGGAAGCGCCCGGCCATTCCCTTTCCTCGGGTGACTCCGAAGGCGTAGCGGTCGATGTGCTCGGCTCGAGCGTGCACGCCGATGCCGTCGTCTTGCGCCGCGACATGGTCGATGTGTACCTCCACCGGCACCCGGGTGCCGTGTGCCGTCACTGTTCCGGTGAGCAACCAGCCGGCGCCGTCGCGGCGCAGCCTTTCGGAGACGAAGACGATCTCGGGATAGGTGGCGGCGTCTAGGAGCATGCGGGACCGTACGTCCTTGTCCCGCCTCGACCTGTTGGAGCGGAAGCTGCTGGCGTCCACAGTCACCTCGGCGGTCGAGGCGGTGACCGGGTCGGTGACATGCAGCAGCCCGGAGGAGATCGTAAAGGTGGCGTGGACCGCCCCCAGGCCGAACAGGTGGCGCCCCGTGAAGGCCACCGTCGAGCGTTTCGGATCGACTCGGTAAGCGCCTGGCCTTGGTAGTTCGGCTGAGGCTGCTTGGTCTGCTGTCAAGGCTGCTCTCCGATCCCGGGAGCATTCACGCGGCCTGCTCCGCGCCCCCGGCGCAAGGTCAGAATCGGACGACGGGCCGGATCAACACGACGGGCAGAAGGAGTTCGTACGGGTCGGCGGCACCGGGGGACAGGACCTCGAAGATCCCGCCCAGCTTGCCGGCCTCGATCTCGGGCAGGCTGGTGACCGGGGTGAAGGTCAGGCTGGCTGCATACGCCTCGGTGTAGCGAAGGACGACGACCTGCATCAGCGGTGAGTACCCCGGGCCGGGGACCGCGGGCAGCACGTGATCGTGCCAGGGGTACGGGACGAACATGTTGCCGTTTTCCTGCGGCTGGTACCCCGAGGGCAGCGTGATCGGAACATCTGTGCCGAGCGCGGTCGGGAAGGTGACGAGGTAGATCTTGGAGGCCACGTCGAGCAGACGCGGTTGCGCCCCGATCTTCGTGGCGGCACTGACGAAGAACACGGTCTGCCCGTTGTAGTAGCCGTACTCCCCGCTCGGATCAGCCCGGGCTGTTGTGGCCGCGAGAGGGACCAGCGCTATCGACGCGAGGAAGACGCACATTGGCTTGGTCGAGAGCTTCATGGGCGACCCTTCCTCAGGCGTGTCGGACCTGCCCTGCCCGCGGTCGACACCAGCACTCATTACAGTACTCATGAAATGACGGAGCGCAAGAGCAGAGTTGAGCAGGCGGCCGCCACCCGTACCCGGGTGGTGCGGAAGGCGCTGGAGCTCTT
>JBDUAP010000094.1:0-8419 GCA_040004585.1 Sporichthyaceae bacterium | reverse complement strand
AGGAGCTGGAGAAGGCTCTGTCCGAGCTGGCCGACAACCTGGTCGCCGCCGAGACAGAGCAGAGCGACATCTCGCGCGAGCTGACCAAGGCCGAGAGCGACGTCGACCAGGTGCGGGCCCGCGCGGTGCGCGACCAGCAGCGACTCGACGCGGGACAGGTCGGCTCGCCCAAGGAGCTGGAGGGCCTGCAGCACGAAATCGCGACCCTCGGCCGGCGGCAGTCCGACCTCGAGGACGTGGTGCTGGAGATCATGGAACGGCTGGAGTCGGTGCAGAGCCGCCACGCCGAGCTG
This sequence comes from Sporichthyaceae bacterium, assembly GCA_040004585.1. GTDB lineage: Bacteria > Actinomycetota > Actinomycetes > JACCUZ01 > JACCUZ01 > JBDUAP01. The sequence goes on along the minus strand of JBDUAP010000094.1, from coordinate 8,126 downwards.
TCGGCTCAGCGAGACGATGCGCAGGCGAAGGCTGCCGCGCTGACCGCCAGCCGCGACACCACGACCGGCGAGATCGACGCCGAGGTCGGCGGCCTGCAGGCGCAACGGGACACCCAGGCCGGCGGGCTCGATGCCGAGCTGATGGCGCTCTACGAGAAGATCCGCGGCCAGCAGGCCGGCATCGGTGCCGCTGAGCTGAAGCAGCGGCGCTGCACCGGCTGCCGGCTGGAGCTGAACAACGTGGAGATCGCCCGGCTGCGCGCAGCCGAGGAGGACGAGGTGCTGCGCTGCGAGGAGTGCCGCCGCATCCTCGTGCGTACCGCCGAGTCGGGCCTCTAGGCACGTGCCGAGAAGGCTGATCGTCGAGGCGGACGGCGGATCACGTGGCAACCCAGGGCCCGCCGCCTACGGCACCGTCGTCCGTGACGCCGAGAGCGGTGAGGTGCTGGCCGAGCGAGCCGAGTTCATCGGCACCGCCAGCAACAACGTCGCGGAGTACCGCGGCCTGATCGCCGGCCTGACCGCCGCCCGCCAGCTCGACCCGAAGGCGCACGTCGAGGCCCGGCTGGACTCCAAGCTCGTGGTCGAGCAGATGTCCGGGCGCTGGAAGATCAAGCACCCGTCGATGATCCCGTTGGCGTTGGAAGCCAAGCAGCTGCTGCCCCCCGCGCAGGTCACCTACGAGTGGGTCCCGCGCGAGCGCAACAAGCACGCCGACCGGCTTGCCAACGAGGCACTCGACGCAGCCGCCCGTGGTGAGCAGTGGTCCGAGGCAGACAGCTGGGCCGCGCTCGCCCGGGGAGCCGGCAGTTACGAGCCGGTCGTCGACGAGACGGACGTGGAGTCCGGTCCGCCCAACAACCTGGTGGGCTGGGACGTCGGGCTCGGCGCCGCCACGACGTTCTTGCTGCTCCGTCACGGCGCGACGGCCCACACGGCGGAGAAGCGGTTCAGCGGGTCGGGCGGTGCGGACCCCGAGCTAAGCCCGGAGGGGGAGGCGCAAGCTCGGGCCGCGGCGGCAGCGGTCGTGGCGCGCGGCTCTGTGGACGCTGTGATCAGCTCGCCGCTGCGCCGCGCTCGCCAGACTGCTGACGTGGTTGCCGCCGAGCTGGGTCTCCCGGTCCGCGAGGTCGAGACGCTGCGCGAGTGCGCGTTCGGCGAGTGGGAGGGGCTCACCTTCGTCGAGGTGCAGGAGGCCTGGCCCGACGAGCTCACGGCGTGGCTCGCGGACACCAACGTTGCGCCGCCCGGCGGGGAGTCGTTCGATGCTGTGGCCGCACGCGTGCGCCGGGCCCGCGACCAATTGCTCGCCCGGCATCCTGGCCGCACCGTCCTCGCCGTCAGCCATGTCACCCCGATCAAGCTGCTCGTTCGCGAGGCGCTCACGGCACCGCTGTCGGCCCTCTATCGGATGGAGCTCTCGCCCGCCTCGCTGACCGAGATCGACTGGTACGTCGAGGGCGCCGCCTCACTGCGGAAGTTCAACGACGACGCCCACCTCCGCGGTTTGTAGGCTGCCGCAATGCCCCGCCGACACCTGCGCCTGCGTACCAAGAACGGTGCTGAACTGCGAGCAGGCTTCGCCAAGATCCGGCAGGAGCTGGAGCTGCCGGAGGAGTTCCCAGCCGACGTCCAGGCAGAAGCCGAGAAGGCGGCGGCGATTGGGCTGCACACTCAGGAGGTCGATCTGCCTTTCCTCACCATCGACCCGCCGGGGTCCCTGGACCTGGACCAGGCGATGCACCTCGAGAGGAGGGGCAGCGGCTTCCGGGTGCGCTATGCCATCGCCGACGTCGCGAGCTTCGTCCGAGCCGGCGGCGCGATCGACCAGGAGGCAAACCGTCGGGTAGAGACGCTTTACAGTCCGGACACCCGGACGCCGCTGCACCCGCTGGCGCTCTCCGAGGGCGCGGCTTCGCTGCTGCCGGGTGAGGTGCGGCCGGCCCTGCTCTGGACGATCGACCTCGACTCGGACGGCGGGCGGACCGGAGTCGAGGTGCGTCGCGCGATGGTGCGTTCGACCGACCGGTTGGACTACGCGGCTGTCCAGGAGGCGCTGGACGCGGGGAAGGCCGACGAGCGACTCACCCTGCTCGCGGAGGTGGGCAAGCTGCGCGAGCAGCGCGAGGTCGATCGGGGCGGGATCAGCCTGCCGATCCCGGAGCAGGAGGTGGTCGAGCAGAACGGCAGCTTCGCGCTCGCCTACCGGGTGCCGCTGCCCGTGGAGGGCTGGAACGCGCAGATGTCGCTGCTGACCGGCATGGCGGCGGCCGGCCTGATGCTCCATGGCGAGATCGGCGTGCTGCGGACGCTGCCGACCGCGCCGCCGGAGGAGATCCGCAAGCTCCGGCGGGCGGCTGGTGTGCTCGGCGTCGACTGGCCCGACGGCACGTCGTACGCCGAGGTGATCCGCCACGTGGACCCGACCAACCCGAAGCACCTCGCGTTTCTCGAGAACGCGACGGCGCTGTTGCGCGGCGCCGGCTACACGGCCTTCGACGGCGGCATCCCGGAGCAGGCGACCCACGCGGCGGTCGCCGCGGAGTATGCGCATGCCACCGCCCCCCTGCGGCGACTTGTTGACCGCTACGTCGGCGAGGTCTGCGTGGCAATCTGCGCAGGGACCGACGTGCCCGGCTGGGTGCGCGAGGCGCTGCCGGGTCTGCCGCAGAAGATGGCCGCAAGCGACCAGCGGGCCGGCGCGCTGGAACGGGAGTGCGTCGCTTTGTTGGAGGCGGTGGTCCTGAGCCCGTCGGTGGGGCAGGTGTTCGAGGCAGCGGTCGTCGACGTGCATGAGAAGGGCGGCGGCACCGTGCAGCTGCGCGAACCCGCGGTCCGCGGCGAGTGCGAAGGCGACCTGCCTCTCGGCGAGCGCGTGCAGGTGCGGCTGGCGGAGGCCGATGTGACCCACCGACGGGTGCGCTTCGCGCTGGCCTGAACGTAAGCTCGGACTACGGCGACGCGCCGGGTTCGGAACGTGATCCCGCCCCCCACAAGGCCTAACTCTCTGCCGGGCTCGGCGCTCCAGGACTCAGACAGTGAGACCCTGGCCGTGTGGTCACCTGGTAGTCAAGACGTCCGCGCCGTCATGCGAAACAACCCGCCGCCGATGGTGACGGCATACAACTCGCGGTTGTCGCCTTCACCGAAGCTGCTCACCTTCGCTAGTTGACCCGCGGTGTAGCGGCGACCCTCGAACCAGTGGAAGATCCGGCCGGATATAAAGTCACCGGCGATGTAGTGGCCGCCGAGAAGGGCACGGTACCGCTGGCCGCGATAGACGAAGCCGCCCGTGATGGACGTGCCGACGTCGCGACCGTACGCGAAGCGCGGGCCGCGATACTGAGTGCCGGAGCGGCAGCGCGAGGCGTTGTAGATCAGGTTGCCCTCCCGGCAGGACCAGCCGAGGTTCTCCCCGCCGGCTCCCGCCGTGATCCGGTTGACCTCCTCATAGCGGTGCTCCCCGACGTCCCCGATCCAGAGGTTTCCGGTTCTCGAGTCGACCGAGAATCGCCATGGGTTTCGCAAGCCGAGCGCCCAGATCAGGCCATTGCCGGGGGTGTTTCCTGCGAACGGGTTGCCGGGCGGGACGCAGTACACGCCGCCGCACGTCGGCCACGCACCGACGACTCGGAAGCGCAGGATCTTGCCCCGCAGGGAGGCTTTGTCCTGGGCGCCGTTGCCCGGGTCACCGTTTCCGCCACCGTCGCCGGTGGACAGGTAGAGCGTGCCGTCGTTGCCGAACGCCAGTTGCCCCCCGTAATGGCTTGGGGTCACGTCGGGCATGCGCACGGTCAGCACGCGAACGCCAGTGGCGGCCTCGACGTGGTTCGAGAGGTACGACGACGCCTGGAACCGGGTGACCTGCAGATTGCCCCACGCGTTGATGTAGGCCGCCCAGAAGAAGGGATGATGCTTCCACTGGGGGTGGAAGGCGATGCTCAGCAGCCCTTCAACAAAGCCGTTGAGGACTCGATCGCTGATGTTGAGGTACGGCCTTGACCGAACCGACCCGTTCTCGACGATGCGTATCCGCCCGCCCAACCCGACGACGAACAGTCGACCGGTCCCATCGCGCGGACTCGTCACCTGAACCGCCCGGCCAAGGCCGCTGGCCACCTGACGCCAGCCGACCGAGACGGCCGCCTGAGCGGGCGTGGCCGGCACGATGAACAAGGTGACAACGACGGTCAAGGCCAGCAGGGCCGCTGAAAATCTCGGCCGGAATCCGAATCGCATGCGATCCCCTCACCGCTGCAGGGGCCGAGGTCGCCGCCGAAGGCAGCCCCCGGTGTCTGTTGATCGGGAACTTAGCGCTCCGGCCGTGGGGGCGGCACCACTTCGCACTGGCCTGAACGTAGACTGGGCTTTACGGCGGACGAGCCGGCCGGGCGGCCGCGTCGAGTGTCCAGGGTTCGTCCCTGGCCCTCGCCGAGGAAAGTCCGGGCTCCACAGAGCAAGGTGGTGGGCAACACCCACCCGGGGTGACCCGCGGGACAGTGCCACAGAAAACAGACCGCCGGCCCCGAGAGATCGGGACCGGTAAGGGTGAAACGGTGGTGTAAGAGACCACCAGCGCCCGAGGTGACTCGGGCGGCTAGGTAAACCCCACCTGGAGCAAGGTCAGACAGGGAGCGTTCGAGGGCTGCTCGCCCGAGCTCCCGGGTAGGCCGCTGGAGGCTGTCGGCAACGGCAGCCCTAGATGGATGGCCGCCGGCGCCGGAGCAATCCGGCGTCACAGAACCCGGCTTACAGGCCGACTCGTCCGCCGCCCGTGCGCTGACACCGATTGCGCTCGGCTTCAACGGCCGACGGTCAACCAGTGGCTCATCGCGGACGAGCGTCGCCAGGGCGTTCATTTCGGATCCCAGGCGGCGAGCAAGATCTCCGAGGCATCAGCGCTTCCCGCGCCCGCCGCGGGCGGCTAGCGTCAGCGGCGCCGTGGTGACCTTCGCCGCGGCGGTGGGAGGTGGAGCGGTGACACGCCAGCACAAGATCCTTCTGGACGAGTCGGAGATGCCGACCCGTTGGTACAACGTGATCCCCGACCTGCCCTCGCCGCCGCCCCCTCCGCTGCACCCCGGCACCCTGCAACCGCTCGGCCCCGACGACCTCGCGCCGCTGTTCCCCATGGACCTGATCCTGCAGGAGGTCACGCAGGACAGCTACGTCGACATCCCCGACGAGGTTCTCGACGTCTACCGTCTGTGGCGGCCCTCGCCGCTCTACCGCGCGCACCGCCTCGAGAAGGTGCTGGGCACCCCGGCGCGGATCTACTACAAGTACGAGGGGGTCTCGCCGGCCGGCTCGCACAAGCCGAATACCGCCGTTCCGCAGGCGTTCTACAACGCCCGCAGCGGCGTCACCAAGCTCACGACCGAGACTGGCGCGGGCCAGTGGGGCACCGCCCTGGCGTTCGCCTGCGGGGTCTACGGACTCGAGTGCGAGGTCTGGCAGGTGGGCGCGTCCTACGACGGCAAGCCGTACCGCCGCTCGGTGATGGAGACGTTCGGCGCGACGGTGCATCGCAGCCCGTCCGACCTCACGGAGTCGGGACGCAAGATCCTCGCTGACGAGCCGGACCATCCGGGCAGCCTCGGCATCGCGATCAGCGAGGCCGTTGAGGCCGCCGCCTCGGACGAGTCGACGCACTACGCGCTGGGCAGCGTCCTCAACCACGTGCTGCTTCACCAGACGATCATCGGCGAGGAGGCACTGCTGCAGTTCGCCAAGGTGGGTGACACGCCGGACCTGATCGTGGGATGCGCGGGTGGCGGCTCGAACCTCGCCGGTCTCTCGTTCCCGTTCCTGCGGGAGAAGTTGGCCGGACGAATGTCACCGACGATCCGTGCCGTCGAGCCCGCCGCGTGCCCGTCGCTCACCCGCGGGACCTACGCCTACGACTTCGGCGACACGGCCGGCTTCACGCCGCTGCTGAAGATGCACACCCTCGGGCACGACTTCATCCCCGACCCCATCCACGCGGGCGGCCTGCGCTACCACGGCATGAGCCCGCTCATCTCGCACGTCTACGAGCTCGGTCTGATGGAGGCCATTGCGATCCCGCAGCTCGAGTGCTTCGAGGCGGCCATCACGTTCGCGCGCAGCGAAGGCATCGTCCCCGCGCCGGAGCCGACACACGCGCTAGCGGCGTGCATCCGCGAAGCGCTGGCCTGCAAGGAGTCCGGGGAGGAGAAGGTCATCCTCACGGCGCTGTGCGGGCACGGTCACTTCGACATGGCGGCCTACGACGCGTTCCTCGGCGGCCGGATCGTCGACGACGTGCTCACCGACGCGCGGTTGTCCGAACCGCTCACGCGGCTGCCGCAGGTCGACCTCTGACCGTCGTCCTAGCGGAAGCGGCGGAAGTCCGGGTCCCGGTTCTCGGCGATGGCGTGCGCACTCCATGACCTCCTCGCCGACGGCGAACAGGCCGAGCCCGTCGAAGGCGAGATGGGACAGGCCCAAGGGCCACGACGAAGAAGGCGGTGTTGCCACGCCGCGTTCGGCGCGCGCTCGATTGGCGAGCCGCACAGATCCAACGGCGCTGCAAATTCTTAACCTGGGCACGTCGGAACTAATCCGGGAACCTTCAGCCAGACCAGGCGTCACTGCTGCCCACCGAGCCTCGGTCCCCTGCTTGGTGCACGCCCTCGACACCCTCGTTTGGTCGGCAGATAGTCCGCAAGACGTCCGCAGGCGGTCAACGCCTACCAACATCCGCCAACGGTAAAGGCGCTTGCCACGACGTTTCACTTCTGCAGCCAGTGAAAAGAGGATCAGGCCACTTCGATGGTCAACGGGCCGTAGTCGTGCGACTGAGGCGAGATTCGAAGGGCTACGGGGAGAGGGCCATGATGCTTGTTGACCGGGATGCCGAGGTTGCACAGGCCTTCGCTGACATCGCCCGAAGACTCCAGAAGGTGGGGAGCCGTGAGGACACCTGGCAGCAGATCGTCGAGCTCGCCGGTGGTCTGCTGCCTGAGTTCGAGCACGCGGCGATCTCCCTGGTGCGCCTCGACGGCGGGATCGACACCCCGGCGTCCAGCGACGTTGTCGGTCGAGCGGTGGACCAGATTCAGTATGAGACCGGAGAAGGACCTTGCCTCAGCGCGATCCGCAGGGAAGAACTCTACATCACCGGCGATCTGAGCAAGGAGGATCGTTGGCCGAAGTTCAGCCAACGCGCCGTGCGTGAGACCGGCATCCGATCGATGCTGTCCCTCCGGCTGTTCGTGGAGGCAGACTCCCTTGGTGCTCTGAACCTGTACAGCACGGCCGTCGATGCGTTCGATGAGCGGGCCCAGTCGTATGGGAAGGTTCTCGCCGCGCACGCCGCCATCGCGATGTCCGCCGCAGACGAGCATGAACTTGCCGGGCAGCTGACGGCAGCGCTGGAGAGCAATCGGGAGATCGGTGTGGCGGTCGGGATCATGATGATCCAGTCCAAGACGGACCGCGTTGGTGCTTTCGGCATGCTGTCGGAGGCATCTCAACGCATGAACGTCAAGCTCCGCGATTTGGCCGCCCGGATTGTCGCGGGTGCGGAACATTCACGCGAGGACGGTTGACCTTGGGCGGTCCGGCGCCGGCTTCTTCAGCCACCGGACCTGAGCCCACACCGACGCGCGCTGTCGACCTAGGCCCTGCCGACCGCTACCCGATGAAGGTGCCGTCAATCCACGCGACTGCGAGCGGTGCCCGACCGACGATGTCGCGGCTGGCGAGGGCTGTTGGGCTCAGGCAGTCAGCCATGTCCCAACCTCAGTGGACCGGATGTCGGTGTTCACGGTGGAAAGGCCGATGAGGGCAGGGGGAGGGGTCAGCAGCACTTCGTCCGTCCCGGTCATGACAAGGATCCGCAGCACCCGCTCGGGGAGTTGATCAAGTCGAAGGAAACCACCACGGGCAGTGGCTTCCGAGCGGAGCCTCAGCAGCGCCGTGATGCCGCTGGCGTCCATGAAGGTGACGCCGGAAAAGTCCACGACCAGGCAGGGACCGTGGGCGTCCATGGCCTCGTGCCCGGCGCCTTCCAACGATGCAGCGGCGTGGAGGTCGATTTCGCCGGTGACGGTCAAGACCGTCCGGTCCTTCTGCCCTCGATAGCTCCAACTGAAATCCATCGT